>NZ_AYVK01000023.1:0-87517 GCF_000503155.1 Mesorhizobium sp. LSJC285A00 | reverse complement strand
GCTCATGACAACACCGGCTTCACGCACCTTCTCGTAGCGCGCATCGAGGATGAGGTAAGGAAACGGCTCTTGAAGGGGGCGCCTGGCAAAGGCAGCGAGGCTCTCGTCCAGCCGCTTGTTGATGGCCGAGATCGACGAGGCCGAGAAGGCATGGCCGCACAGTTCTTCCGTGATCGCCTTCACCTTGCGGGTCGACACGCCCTGNACCAAGGCCCGCTCGGAACGCTGGTAGCGCTCGAACAGCTCGGTGGAGAAGCGCCCGGCCCGGTCCTGCGGAACCCGCAGCTCGAGCTTGCCGACCCGCGTCACAAGGGTACGGCCGTAATAGCCCGAGCGATAGCCAAGCCGTTCGGGCGTGCGCTCGCTCTTCGAGGCACCCAGCGCCTCGTCCATCTCGGCCTCAAGCACCTCCTGCATCACCGCACGGAGCACTTCGTGCAATCCATCCGGGTTCGAAAGCANCGTGCGCTCGCTCTTCGAGGCCCCCAGCGCCTCGTCCATCTCGGCCTCAAGCACCTCCTGCATCACCGCACGGAGCACTTCGTGCAATCCATCCGGGTTCGAAAGCAGAATGTCTTTGACGGCAGCGCTGGCGGTCTTAACTTCAGTCTTGGTCATGGTGGCGTTCCTTCGCGGGAATCAGGTGACGTGAACAATCNTGACGTTGAACATCACCAGCCTGCCATGACCGCCCCCTCTCAGCGAATTTGCAGAACTCTCAGCACACTACCCGCTCTACCAATCACGGTTCGGAACACTGCCGAACTAACCGTTAGTCGGCGCTAATGTTCCGGTCTGGACTCGCTACCGCTTTGGAAGCATTCTGCACTCGGGGGAGAGGGCGTGGGCAAAGTCCAGCGTCATCAAGGTGCGGATCAGGCCGACCGCTGGCGCAAGACCGCAAAGGGGCGGTGGATGTGGCGACGGCAATATCTGCCGGCGCTGGTGATGGTTCCCTGACCGGCTCATCCCAGCTGGCTGGCTGAGTGGCACCCGCACGGCCGGCGCGGGGAGCTGCGATATCAAGGGCAACATTTCCACCAGTACCGATGAGCGATTTATCACGTTCCAGGGCAGGAGCATTACTGGAAGACGACGATCAGTTTCAGTACAGCGAGCGCTGGCTGTGCAGCGAGGCAGAGGCATGGGCCGCCGGCTGGCGCAAAGCAAGGCGGTAGCGCGGTAGCCACCACCATGTGCAGGCCCGCCAGCCCGTCATCATGGTCCGAACCTGATCGCACCCGCCGACCTTGGTCTCAACGTCGTTGATTGGCACTGCCACGCGGCTTTCCTTCATTCGCATGGTTCGCAGACATTAGCATGATCGCATACTCTCATCATCCGGCGTCGTCTCCCTCACAAAGCAGCGCCGGTAAGGCTCGGCGCCCTTCTTGTTTGTCCCGTGTGCCAAAGGAGGTCGCCGGGCCTGCCGTTGCTCATCTTTGCGGGTTGCTCCTGATGGCTCCGCTTGGCGCCGTGGCCCTGCGTCTTCCTTCGGGTAAGGCCGGCGAGGCGCTTGTCAGACGGCCTGGCATGTAGAATTATGGTCCTCGTTGCGGCGATGCCCTCAATGGAGAGCGCCAATGGCCAGAACAAACCTTCCGAACAGCTTTCCCGGGCTGAAATCGAGCGCTTCCTGGCGGCAGCCGAAGCGCTGCACAAGAGCANCAAACCTTCCGAACAGCTTTCCCGGGCTGAAATCGAGCGCTTCCTGGCGGCAGCCGAAGCGCTGCACAAGAGCATCGCCGGGCCGCTCCTGGCGTACCACAGGGAGCACTGCCAAGCTCTACCTGAGGCCCATGGACCCCTGTTGAAGTCGATTGAGACGGTCACCGGCCAGAAGGCGCAGTTCATCCGCTGGAACGGGACAGGACCGGCACAGCCCCGGAGAAGCCTCCGGGCTGGTTCTCCTCGCGCAACTCTCGCGCCGCATCACCTCTAAGAGCAGTTCGAAGACGCTTTCGATTTCGCCGTTGATTTGGTCGGCAGGGATGCCAGGCTTCTCGGCCCCTGTCGTCAATTGGTCTGCTAAGTCGCTGGCGGCGATCGGATCGCCCCGCGTCACAATCGCGGCGCGGAGGGGTTTTATTAGCTCCCCCTCATCTTGACGCCGGCGCCGGCTACTCCAAAGTCTTGGGCGTCGCTCGGGGAAGTATCAAAGTTGGCGACGAGGTCGCAGTCACGGCGATTGTGCGCGGCCGGGTGACGCCCGATCGCATAAGCGTGACGATCCCCTCCTACGACTTCCCGCATTCTGTTGTCGATTCGACTTGGAAGACTGTGATTGGCCAGCATATGGAATTGATCGGCCCTGTCACACGCATCGACGGGGACAAGGTAACCGTCAGCCTCCGGCCATTGGTGACTGTCGAGGCCGAGCACGTGCGCCTTGTCGAAAGACATGTGGCGCTTCCACGCGGGCGAAAAAAGTCGCTGGTTGACAAGGCTTAAACTTCGTTGCCGACCCCAGGAACAGCCCACTGAAACTTTCTCCTTCACATCGGCTCTGGTCGCCTCCCGCTAGCTGCCGGCGCGTTGCGATATCGGCACAGTAGACGGGTTGGCATTTTCCGAACTTTCCGCCATGTCGTCGCGATGACGTTGGCGAAGGCGCTTCAGCAGATCGCGTGAGGCTTGAATCGCCCTGCGCGATTGATCCATGTTCTGGCGAAACGTGGCGCGTTCCTCCATGGACTTCTGCCACTTCAGCAAGGTGGCCGTAGTCGCAGTAGCGGCTTGAGCGATTTCTATGGGCGTTGCAACCATCGCATTCTCCCTAAAAAGGCAATGGTAAACGCAATCTTTATAGGCCCAACGAAACCCTTCTCCAATTAAAAACGACCATACGGCATACGGCAAAATGGCTATTCGTCGGGGCGCTCGACGGCAGCTTCGTCGACCTCGGCCTCCATCTCGTTGTTGACGGTTTTGGTCTTGCCAAAACCGTCCATCGCCACACCGTCAAAGCCCTGCAGCCACGCGTCGGCATGTTCCTGCCAGTAAGCTGGCACCTCACGCTCCTTGCCATCCTTGCGCGCTTGGGCGCCGTACATCCAGGCGTAGGTGGCGCGTTCCTGATCTTTCTTAGGCATGGCCATTTGCATCATCCTCCCGGAAATCCAGCAGCCTTGCGTGCCGCAGCTTCTCTTCGCCTTTGAGGGTCTCGACCCAGCCAACCAGTCCGGGCTTCAGCCACTCGGCCTTTTCCTTTTTATGTCCCTTCGGGACCGGGCCGCCAACCTTGCCCTGGACACGATCCCAAAGCGCTTGCCGCTCAGCGGCATTGAAGTTGACGAGTGCGCCGCCTTTGTAGAGGCCCTTTTCAGCCATGATCACCTGGGTAGCTTTGCCGCGCTCGCGCTGTGCACCGATGATTTGCATTTCCTTTTCCTCAAAGCACTTGATCTTGCGCCAAGCGCTCGTTTGCCGCTGCGATATGGACTGCCCTTGAGCTTCGAGACCATGCCTTCTAGCCCGTCTCGTCGACCAGGTGGCAAACGGCGTCACCAGTGCGGCATCGCTCCGCTGAATTGAATGCGCCCGCCGGCAGGGATCATTTCGTGCAGGATCTCGCCGCGATCTTCGGTCGGCATCCCGCGCAGGTCATGATGCGTGGAACCCTGCCGGTTGCTGACCGTTCTCCGTCAATGGAAGCCCCGAACCAACAGAGCCAAACGATCCTCGTGGTTGACGGCGACGTCATCGCCCGATGCGTCATCGCGGACTATCTCCGCCACTGTGGCTACAGGGTGATTGAGGCCCATTTCGCACGTGAGGCGCAACAAGCGTTGAACTATGCGGAGTTCGGTGTGGACACCGTCTTGTGTGACGTTGACCTGCCGGGCAACATGAACGGGTTCCAACTGTCGAAGTGGGTTCGCGAGAACAAGCCCGAGGTCAAAATAGTGCTTTCTGCCGCAGTGGAACGAACTGCGATCGCGGCGGGCGACCTTTGTCAGGAAGGCCCGCACCTTGCGAAGCCGTATGAGCCGGCCAACGTAGTGGACCATATCAGGCGACTGCAGCGTGTTTGGAGCTTACGATCCAGGAACCCTAGTGCAAAGCGCAATTGATCTCTGTCCAGACGCCGAGAGGCTCGTCTGCATACCAATGGTGATTTAGCCCTGCGAACTGGACGCCGCTCAAAGGAAGAACGGCGTATAAGCCGCAGTCCTGCGTGCGGCCGCAACAGTGGACGGTTGTCGCGCGCAGGACGGAGGAAATTCGCCCTCCTGCCGCGGGCGGTGAACGGGATACCGTAGGAGCGTCAGCATAGCGCCGGCCACAGGACGGGACGCGGCACCGACTGTCCCCGCCCGGTAGTCCGCATGTTTTGGTCGAAGCCGACCGGCTGAGATCGTGCGCATTTTGGTTCTCGACGGCACGGCCGCTGATCGGCGATGATGCGAGGACCGAGTTGCCTGGAAGAAATCGATCTGGTCTTGCACCTTTTTTGCTTCCTCATTCGCAGGGCAGCTTGTGATTTTCCAGCCTGACAGACCCTCCCCTGTCTATAAGAAATTTCCCGACGCATGAGCGCACGTCCAACACAGTGCGGGCTCCAATGCTCACCGGCAGCGCGAGAATGGTAACCACCTACCTTGAGGGGAGCGCCACGTGCGTATTCAACGATGCAGGCGCTGCCAACCTCGGCATCCCCGGGAATAGCAGGCTTATAAATGAATATATCGTTGATCAACGCTATCGGCGCAGCCGCCGGGAGATGGACAGACCGCGTTCCAGCTAGGGGGATCGATGTTCCAGGCTAAAGGCATTGGCATGCCCGAATTAGAAAAAAGACCTGAATCCCGTAAAGCAGCAACAAAATGCCGAAAGCTATCCAGAAGCCGGGTCGCGTAAGCAATGCCAGATCTTTTCTTAGCTGCTCCATTCACATCAACTAACATGGCCAAGCGTCGTTCCCGTCCGCTGGGGACAAATTTCAACTAAGCTAATAGGCTTCGTCGCATAATGGCCGCGCCACTGCGGATCGAGACACCTCAGCGCCCCGCATGAGCACGCGCAACTCGATCGGAGGCGCAAGGAGAAAGTTCGGAACGGTTCCAAGAACCCCAAGCAAATTGAGCGCCGCAGCGGACGATAAGGTTCACGCATATCCCGGCGAACATCCGCACAGCAATGGTCAACATCAACGGCAGAAGGGCGTCCGAAAAGAAACGCATCTCTGCGTCACCGCCTCATCGAGAGTCACCGCTGCGGCATCTTGAATAAAGGTCGGCGATCCGAAGAGCATGCATTGCGCAAGATTTTCTAAATGACCTGATGCCGAGACCGGCCCAAGCGTCCACCCTAGCCTCCAGCCGGTCATTGCATGAGACTTCGACAGGCTGTTCACAATTATCGTCCGCTCTCTCATTCCGGGAATGGATGCTATTGAGNCCAGCCTCCAGCCGGTCATTGCATGAGACTTCGACAGGCTGTTCACAATTATCGTCCGCTCTCTCATTCCGGGAATGGATGCTATTGAGGGAACTCGCCGTCGAACACTGTGCTGCGGTAAACCTCATCGCTGATGATCCATAGATTGTGCCGCTCGGCAAATGTGGCAATGGTTCCAGATCGTCCCTGCCGAACTCATATCCGCCGGGATTGTTTGGGGAATTCAGCAAGATCGCCCGCGTTCGATCTCCTACCGCTGCACTGAGAATATCCTCGGATGCCTTCCGCCGCGCATTTTGCAGCGATAGTTTGACGGGTCGGACCACTGCTCCACCGGCGCGTATTGCCGCTTCGTATGTAGATACCAAGGCTCAAGGCAAAGCACCTCGTCGCCAGCTCCGGCAACGGAAGCTTAGTGTGATTGGGCGGCCAGGCGGCCGGTCCCAATTCGTTCGAATGATGCGCTTGCCTCGCCAAGGTCGCATGGTGAGTCAGCCGGCAAACCAAAACACTCAACCGCCGGTTAGGCCCGGCCGCCTGATGCGCCCCACAAGAGGCTGTGCCGGGCCGTTCGTCGGGGCTTCTGCACCTGAGCGTTAATGTGCCCAGGCAACACACCATCGACGCCAAGACGATGGCAAGAAGGGGAGTCGCGCAGTCCTCAAGAATAAGTCAGCAGGCACCTAGACCGATGTAGGGCCTTCCAATCGCAGCTCTCGGCTCCTCGCGGCGCCGGCGCCCTGGCATCGTTTGATTGAACGAAGACGCTGAGTTGAGCTCTCGATACAAAAGCATCTCAGTCCTCGTGCCTCAATGGTTCCGGGCATGCGGCTGCAGGGGATGAAGTCATGAAGTTCAGGGATTTGATCAGACGCGCCGAGGACAATGTGGAGAGGTCGTTCGACGATCTCGAAGCTGACTTGGCTAACGCTGTCGACCAGTGCCTCGATTTGGAGGATGTCGCCGACGTGCCAAACATGGCAGGCGACAACAACGAACAGGATGACAGCGTACGGAGTGAGGGCGGTGCCGGCGACGACGATGATAGCTCGCCGATACCAGCGCATCGGCTGACCTCACACACGCAGAGCCGAATTGCTGCCGTGAGCTCGTTTAACGGCTTGTTCCACGATGCCAAGCTCCATTTCGAGGACATCAACGCAAAAATCTCCGAAATTACAGGCACATGTCAACTGACGTTCGAGTTTTTTCACATCCTTCACGCGGACATTCTCCGTGCGAACGAACTGGAGCTGGCGAATCAAAATCTGATCGCAGATCAAAGGAACTTGTCGGAAAGACTCAATGACCTGAACAGACGGTACTGTGAGCGTCAAGGCACCATCGAGACATTGCAGCAGCGCCAGGCAAGCCTTGTTCAGGAGTGTGAAGTGCTCCGTGGCGCGTTGGCCGCGGCAAGGCTGGAGCTGGTCGAAGCGGCGAACACCACCACAAAGAACGAAGCGGAATTTGGCGACCTCACGAACATGCTTGCCGCCGCAAATGTCGAGGCCGACAGGCGCTCCCGAGAGAACAAACAGCTGCGTGAAAAAAATGTGAGCCTGTCTATTGACCTGGAAAAGGCCATGAAGCGGGAGGAAGAGGCACGGCATAGGCTGGATGCCTTCTCGACGATCCATGCCAACGAAGCTGCGCGAAATTCCGAAATTCTGAGTGCGCTCGGCAAGAGCGAAAAAGAGGCAATCAAATTGCACACCTCACTCGAGGTTGCGCAGGCCAAGTTATGGGAGGTGACCGAAGCAGCCAGGATTATGCGGGCGGACATGGATGGCGAGCTTCAACGCTGCCAGGCTGAGAACCGAGGATTGCGCTCAGAAGTTCAAAGCCTCCAATCGCGCTTCGAACTCGCCTCAATCGCAAACAACGAGGCCGCGGCCGAGATCGCCAGGCTCCAGCTACAATGGAGCGACGCCCTGGCGGAAAAACAGGTGACTGACGAAAGGTTGGCCGCACTCGCTGAGGAGGCCGAAACCAACAAGGTGAACCTTTCCAAGATCACCGCAGATTTTGCGCAACTGTCCATGCAGCAGGCGTCCGATCAGATTGAACTCGATGTGAGACGGCAGGAATGTGAGGACTTGCGGGTCGAAATTGCCTCGGTCAATGCTCGGGTCAGGGAATTGCTGCCCTACAAGAGGTCGCATGGAAGCGCGAACGCCTTGCCGCATACATCTGACGTGGCAAATGTAGCGGTGACTGCAGACCGAACGGTGCATGCCGCACGCCGTGTCCGCCGGAGGGCCCTCGCCGCGTCGTAGGGGCAAAGAACCTCTCCTCGTGAGGCAATTGCCCCTGTCGATGATCGTGGAACGGTATGCGCTCTTTGTTGCGCAAAAGATGACAGGACGCTAACGCTGTTGTCGGAGCAGGACTTGGTGAGGCGGCCAGGAAAATCCTGTTGGGGCCTTGTAGCCGGGACAATGTCCCAGACGAGCTCGCGCGTCGTCCGCCGGCGTCACCCCTGTCCGGCATCACGTCGCCTACCAGCCAGTATGTCAGCAAGCACGCCTGCAGTGTGCCCGCGGTCGACCGCCCACAGCCCCGCCATGTCATTGCCGGAAAGCCCTCGACATCTGGTCGGTAAGCGGCTTCAGCAGATAAGACCAGACGCTGTGTTCGTCCGTACTTATGTGAACCTCCGCTGGCATACCGGGTTTGAGCACTTTGGCATCGGTCAGACATGTGGACTTGTCTTCGACATTGATGCGCGCCGAGAAATAAGAAAGCTGGCGCTGTTGATCTTTTATCAGGTCCGCCGAGATGCGCTTGACAGACCCTTGGCAGGCAGGCGTGGTGCCGGCGTCGAAAGCCGGAAACCGGATCGAGACCCGCTGACCTGGACGAACGTCATCTATGCGCGACGGCGCAATCAGCGCGTCGACCACAAGGTTGCCGGTGTCAGGGACGATCATCATCAGAACTTCGCCCGCGGCAACCACGCCGCCGATCGTGTGAATGGAAGATTCCTGTACCGTTCCCGATTGCGGAGCGCGGATGGTGGTTTTGGCCAGTTCGTCCTGTGCCACAACCTTGCGCTCGCTGAGTTCGGTCTGCTTGGCTTCCGTTTCACGAAGTTCGCTCGTTACGTCACTACGCCTTTGTTCATCGAGCTGAAGTATCTGCAGTTCGGTCTCGCTGATCCTGGCCTGCGCCTCGGCAACCGCCGCCGCGAGGCGCCCTGATTCTCCGTGCGCCCGGGTGGCATCCAGTCTGATGTTGCTAAGTCGCTCTTTGGACACCAGCTTCTTTGTAAAAAGCGCCTGTACATCGACAAGATCGCCATCCAGCAGGACCACGGATTGTTCTTCCGCGGTCTGTTGCGCCTTGAGGCCCTCAACTTGGCGTTCGAGTTGCTTTGAGCGGCTTTGCAACTGTGCCTTCTGCCCGTTGAGGGCCGTAGCGCGGCTTTCGAACAGCGTGCGCTCACCGTTCACCAAGGCAGCCAGTTCCGGCTCGCCCATTCGCGCTTGAAGGCTGAACGGAAGCTGCATCTCCGACAGGCCTTGCCGCTCTGCCTCCAGCCGCACAAGCCGAACCGTTGCCCGATCAAGATCCTTGCTAATTATCTGCAGATTGGCCCGTGTCAGTGTGTCGTCCAACCGTGCCATCACATCGCCGGCCCGTACATGATCCCCGTCTTGCGCGAAGATGCCACCTATCGTGCCGCCCGTCAGATGCTGCACCTTCTTTATGTTGCTCTCGACCACCACGGTCGCCGGCGCAATTACCGCGCCAGCAATCTTGGTCAGACCGAGCCAGAGCCCGCCGCCGGCAAGCAACATAACCGTGACCGCCGCACCCAGGATCAGGTTGGCCCCGATTCCATCGCGCGTGCCCGAAATCGCGTTGCGCCGGCTCCCATTGCCGATCGGGGCCGATGGAGCCATCGTCGCCTCAGACAAAAAAATATCCCTCATGCATGACCGCTCACCCCTTTGTGCATCGCGACGGCCGCTGCCGGGCGTTCAACAGGCGCAGCAAAGGGGCGGATGACGTTGGCCAGGACCTCCTCGCGTGAGCCGAAGGCGTGAAGCATCCCATTGGACATTACGAGTACCCTGTCGATATTGGTAAGGGCAGAAGGACGGTGCGCAACTACGATGACGATGCCTCCACGTCTGCGCACTGCCAGGATCGCACCGGCCAAGGCGGTATCGCCATCGACGTCCAGATTTGAATTCGGCTCGTCCAGAACGACAAGAAACGGATCGCCGTAAAGTGCCCTTGCAAGCCCTACGAGTTGCCGCTGTCCAGCCGACAAGGCTGTTCCTCCCTCGCCCATGCGTGTTTGAAAACCGTTCGGCAATCGCAGGATCATTTTGTCGACGCCCGCTGCCTTGGCAGCTGCAAGCACGCCCTTGGCGTCGCCCTTCCCGCCAAATCGCGAAATGTTGTCGGCAACCGTTCCATCAAACAGTTCGACGTCCTGGGGCAGGTAGCCAATATGTGCGCCAAGGTGTTCTTGGTCCCATTGGTCAAGCGAGGCGTCGTCCAGCCTCACCGTGCCGCGAAGTGGCTGCCAGACGCCCACCAGCGCGCGCACAAGCGTGCTTTTGCCAGAACCGCTCGGGCCGACAACGGCCATTCCCGTCCCTGCAGCCAGGCGGAAGCTGACATTGGCTACCGTCGGTTTTTGCTGGCCCGGTGGCGCTATAGTCAGGTCCTCGACCGCAAGCTCCGCTTGGGGGCGCGGAAGTTCCATATGTTCGTCCCGGTCAGGAAAAGCGGCCAGGGCCGTTGCCAGTTGCGAATAGCTTTGCCGGAACGCGGCGAAGCCTCGCCAGTTCGCGATAGCGGCGTCAACAGGAGCCAATGAGCGGCCCAGCAAGATGGAGGATGCGATGATCACGCCTGGCGAGGCTTCGCCTCCTATCACCAGGTAGGCACCCAGTCCAAGAACGCAGGACTGCAAGGCCAAACGCAGTGCCCTAGAGAGTGCCCCGGTGGCGCCGACGACGTCGGAAAGCTTCTCTTGGTGCCTCAGATATGCGTTATTGATCTCGCCCCAGCGGTGGGCAAGCCGTGCGGAAAGGCCCATCGCGCGTACGACCTCCGCGTTGCGGCGTCCGGATTCGGCGAGATTGCGCTGCGACACCAGCGTCTCGGACGCGCGTGTCACCGATGTGCGGCCAAGAACTTCCGCCATGACCGTGAGCAGCACGACAATGATCGCACCGCTTGTGGACAACAGACCGAGCGCAGGATGCAGGAAATAGATGATCAGCAGGTAAAATGGAATCCACGGAGCGTCGAATATAACAGTCGGCCCCATTCCGGAAAGGAAGCCGCGTAGCTGATCGAGATCACGGAGGGGCTGTATCCGGTTCGCATCCTGCCCGCCAATGAGCGGCAAGGACAGCGAGAGGCCGAACACCCTCTGCTTCAAATTCCTATGGACACGATTGCCCACTCGAACCAGCAGGCGCAGCCGCACGAAATCCAGCAGCCCGTAGACAGCGTAAAGACCCAGCATTCCGATGGTGAACCCGACAAGCGTCGGAACGCTCTGCGAAGGTAAAACGCGATCGTAAATTTGCAGCATATAGACCGAGCCGGTCAGGGCGAGAAGGTTTATGACTGCCGAGAAGACGCCGACGCCTACCAGGCCAGGCACGGTCCCAAGCATTGCGCCTCGCAGATCCGACGAACTCCTTCCAGCAGGGTTCATGGGTTTCGACCTCCCGTGAGAGATCGTTGCGCAAGCTCACTGGCCCCACTGGGCACGGACAATCTCTTGCTGTTCAGGAGCGTATCCCCTTAGCCTTCTAATATTACGCCCCACTAACATGATTGGACTTTAGTCAAAATGTAGCAAAATCGTGGCGCTGACCCGAGAAACCCGGAACCCACATATTAAATCGGGGGAAAACTGCCGTTCCACCGTATTTAGACGGGGTTTCATGCCGGGCGAGCCACCCCAAGAAAACCGCTGCCTGCCGTTTTCGGGGCTTTCTCGGGATTTAGCGCTTCCTCGCAACAACCAGGAAGTGTTGCGCCAGCTGGCCAGGAACGCAAAGCCTTCTGCAGGCCTTCTCGACAGGCTGCATCATCATTTCACAGAACCCTGGCAACAGGTTTCCCGGCCGAGGCAGGTAACCGTACGGTATCGTCTGCTCGACGGTGAATCCCGAGGCAGTCAGGAGGGCCTTGAACCTCGCTGCGCTCAGCGTGTGGCGAATTGTGCGTCCAGACACTCGATTGAGCAGCCGGCACGCCAGGCCGACGGGCGACGTCGCATTCATGTGAACGTTGCACACAAGCCGCCCGCCATCTTTCAGGTGCTCATTGATCGCTTTCAGTGCATGCCATTTCAGTTCATCCTCTGCGTTCAGGAAAAAACGAAATGCGGTTACCACATCGAACGTCATACCCAAATTCTCCCTTGTCACGTCGACGTGACGCAAACTCACATTGGGCGGTACTTGAGCGCTGTCGAGCATAGTTCTGGAAACGTCGGCGCCAACCACCTCGCTGAAGAGGCCGGCGGCTACCTCGGCGATGCGACCTGTTCCGCATGCGAAATCGAGGCAGTTTCGGCTCGCTCCGCTCAAGGGGCGAAGAACGTCGAGGATCAGGGGCTTTTCGATGTTCTCCCAAAGCGCGCCATAATAGCCGAAACTGTGCGTTTTGTTGTAATGTAGGCCGTAGCCGGGCGCGCAATGGCTGGTCCTATAGCCGTCCGACACCCAGCCGCCCTGCGCATTGCTCTCCTTGCTGGACGTAAATTCCTGCCAATTTCCGGACTCACCGGCGCGCGACCTGGACCGCACAATTCGCGCTGACGGCATATGGGAAGCATAACTTGCAGACTGCGTCATCTGATCCGCGTTCGTTGAGGGTGTCAGGGTCGCTCCCTGGTTGAAAATGCGCCTCACCTTGGATCTCCGTTCAGTTGGGTTCGCCCCCCCGATAGAACAGTAAGCTCCGCACGGACTGCGCTGACGCCCTATTGGACTGCCACACTTTGCAGTTCACTGCTGAATCTGGCTTCGAGAGTATCCCCCGGCAGCACAATCGCATCTTCGTCAACCAACAGCTTGCGCCATTCATTGCCGATCTTGCGCACGATGGTCACCTGGGCCCGTACCGTTTCGCCGGCAATCGGCAATGGCTGTGTGGATGCTCCGGTCGGCTGCAGCTTCTCGCTGGCGGCATGGAGCCTGGCGGTGACATCCGCTAGCCGAGCGTTGGTGTCCTTCAGATCCGTCAGCAAGCCAATCCTTCTTTGATTGTCGTTGCGTTCGTGCTGTCTGACAAAGTCCTCCTGCTGGCGTCGCGCCCTCATCAGTTCGACCGAGGTTTGAAGCGCGCCGCTTGAAGATAAAAGCAACGCGCGCCTGACATCCGCGAGCCGGGTGTTGGTCAGATTGCCTGCATCGAATGCCTTCGTCACTCGCGCCAAATCTTGCTCATCCGCCTTCACGCTCTCGCCCTCGACTCGTTCGCGTTTCTGCAAAACGCCAATTTGCTCGGCAGCGTCCGTCCGGCCCTTCTCCAGAAAATCCTGCTCTTGCCGGAAATCACTCAGCGCAACCTTCAGCGCCTCTGCTTCAGCCTGTGCCATCGCGGCTACAACGCTCGGCGAAAGAGGTGATCCCTGTGGTGTCTTCTTGTCGAAATCCGCCTGGCCCTGAAGCTCGGCGCGAATGCGGGCGGCGTGAAGGTATTCTTTCGTGTAATCTCCCCAGAGCATTTCGTAATCGCGCTTGAGATCAACCGGATCAGGCCCGGCCTGGCCTGCCCGTGATCGCAAAAGACTGAAGCCGCCGGAAACGGCCAGCGCCTGCCGTACAGTCATGAGCGGACGGTAGGCCTGTTGTCCCGGGGTGAGCACATCGCCCGTTACATAGATCGGGCGATAGTCCGCTATGATTGCTGTGACATCGTCGGGCTCGACAGTAACTGTCTGCTCCCGCCCGTCAGTCAGACGCACGTGAAAAATCTTGCTTGGCAAGAGCTCTTGCATTCGCCTTTGCAATTGAGACGCCGTCAGGCCTGCGACCATGATCATCCCCGCCTCCGGAAGGGCGATATTGCCATCCATCTGGACTACGGCGCGCTGCGTCCGATCAGGGATCGGCGCTATTCCTATCTCGACCGTATCGCCAGGTGACAGTTGATAGGGCTCGACCTCGCCTGCGCAAGCCATCGAGGTTAGCGACATCATCACGACTGCGCCAAGAACGTATCGTCTACTGAAGGTCATTTGCGACAATCTCCTTCCGGTCGAACACCGGCTTCAAAGGCCATTCAACACGAGTAACGAAATCGTATACCGGGCCACCGGGCACGCCCCAGTTGCTGGACCAGACCACCTGGGTGCCGTCTGGAGACGGAGAGGCATGCGTCTCGCTCCAGTAGTCGAAGGGCGCGTTGTGCGTGTCTGCGACACGGCGGACCTCTCCACTGCCGTCTAGACGCAGCGCAATGACTTGCTGAGCGTAAGGCGCCCAATCCGGGTGCTGCGATAGTTCGGCTGGCGTGCCGCCATAACTCAGAAACACCCAGCCGGGCCTGCCGAGCGACCTGAGTGACGCATGCATGGCCTCGCCATATTTCATCAGCGAGGTAGCCTTGCCATCAGCCAAGCGGCGCTTGATCACCTGATATTTGTCAGGATCCGATTTGCTGATCCCGACATAGATTTCGCTTCCGTCGGAATCGACCGTCATGTCGCCATGGCCTGGTCGATGGTGCTCCATCCACTTCTGGCGCAATATGCCGTCTATGGAGAAGACGAAACTCGCTTCGATTCCGTCCGGTAATTGCTGGGAACACACTATGTTGATTCCGAGTGGTGAGATCGAGCAGGAGCCGGTTGTTCCCGGGAATTCGGCAAGATCGATATCGGGGAATTTCTGCCGTAGCTTTAGATCGTAGCCAAAGACCACCGCTCTGCCGTCATTGTTCGTTGCACGCACCGCAATCCGACTGCCGTCGCGGCTCGGATTGCCTTTGTTGGGTCCAAATTTGAGGTTGGAGTACGCTGCGGAGGCAAACACGACGTCCTCATGATCGGTACGTGGCGCCCATGTCGCAATCTGCCGGCCCCCGACGCAGATCATCAACTCGGGATCGGTGGGATGCCATTCGCATTCGGTAGCGCGGTTGCGGTGGAACAAAGGCAAGTAGGTTTGTCCGTCGAGAAAGCACAGGCCACCGCAGCCATTGGCGATCAGGAGCAGGCTCTGGTCGGCATTCCAAGCCTGTGCGCTTGAGTAGCGGTGGGTGCAGTACTTCTTCCCGCATACACCTGCCCGGCCGAGAACGCCCGGTCTGGTGATCCGTGCGAAAACCATGCCAGACCAAGGATCCCTTGTTTCGTGCACATAGCCCGGCAGGTTGTCCACAACCGCTATGGCCGCCGCCTCCGCTGCCTTGCTTTGACGGCCGCCGGCAACGTAGATGTTGGGAGATATGGCACCGGCAGCCAGCAACAGCGCCAACGCATGACGGCCGCCCAGGGTCATGTCATGTAACCCACTTCGCGCCGTACCCGGCCTTCACTAAGGCGCTCGCGCCACCACGTGATTGTTCGCTCCAGCCCATCGCGCAGGCTGGTCTGTGTCCGCCATCCAGTCTCGCGTTCAAAGCGCGAGGAATCGGCGAGCAAGGCGCGAACTTCGGAATTTTGCGGCCTCAGGCGGCTTTCATCACGACGGACCGGCTTTTTGCAATCGGTCAAATTAAGAACAATGGCCAATACGTCCGAGACGGTCGCAGCGCGTTGGCTGCCAGCGTTGTAGGCGTGGCCGAACTCGAGCTGGGCGAGACCTGCGGTCAGGAACGCTGTCGCGGTGTCTTCGACATAGGTCAGGTCGCGGATCGGGCTGGTATCCCCGACCATGATCGCAGGACATTTCGGGTCGAGGACTTGCCGGATAATGGTCGGCACGATGGCGCGCTCACTCTGGCGCGGGCCATACGTGTTGAAGGGTCGCATGATGACCACAGGGACATCGAACGACCTGGCGTAGGACTCCGCCATCATGTCAGCGCCGATTTTGGACGCCGAATACGGTGACTGTCCCTGCAGGGGGTGTGTTTCGCCGATCGGCATGGTTTGGGCAGTTCCATAGACCTCGCTCGTCGAGGTATGGATCACCCGCTCCGTCTCCCACAGGCGCGCCGCTTCGAGGACATTCACCGTGCCTAAGATGTTGGTTTCCACATAGGACTGGGCAGCGGCGTAGGAGTATGGAATCGCAATAAGCGCCGCCAGATGAAAAACCGCGGCTTGGCCGCGCATGATCCGGTTAAGGAACGCACTGTCGCGGACGTCACCACGGACGAGCCTCAACTGGCTGCGGATGGTGTCCGGCAGATCGTCTAGCCATCCATGGCTGTCGAAGGAATTGTAAAGGGCAAGGGCTGTGACATCTGCCCCGTTGCGAACAAGCGCCTCCGTGACATGCGAACCGATGAATCCGTCCGCGCCGGTCACCAGGACTTTCTTTCCATTGTAGCTCATCACTGCGCATTCCTTTGGCTGTTTGGAACGCTTCCCTTGGATATTCAAACGTCGATCGGCGGTACCGGAACCCAACCGACCACTGCCAGCACTCCCCGCACCATCCACGCGAGGTCGGAGACGATGGTGCGTCGCGGATAATATGAGAGGTCCAGTGTTGCCTTGGCGGGGAACATGACCTCCCGGTAGAACACGATCGGATCTACGGATTGGGGGAAGTAATGCGCTTCGTGCCGAAAAACGACCTGGGCTGGTCCCAGCAGGCCTGGCTTGTATTGCAGCACGGCCCTAAGCTCGCCCCGGAAACAATCGGCGAAAGCCAGGCTCTCGGGCCGTGGGCCGACGATCGCCATTTCGCCTTTGAGGACATTCCACAGCTGCGGTAGTTCGTCCAGCTTCGTCGCTGCGAGAAAGCGGCCAACGGTGGTCATGCGTGTATCGCCCACGACCGTCAGCGCAAGGCCTTGAGAGCCGCAGTTCACACCGAATTTGCGAAATTTGTACATGCGGAAGGTTCGGCCGCCGGCCCCGATGCGGGTCTGAGCGAACAAGATCGAGCCACCGCCCTCGAGCAGAAGCGCTCCGGCGATCAGCAGCATCAATGGCGCCAATGCGACGGTAGCGATGCCCGCCACCGCAAGATCGATTGCGCGTCTCGCAAAGCCGTGATCAGGATTGGGAACGAACATCCGGTGAAAGGCAGGGTCTAACGCATTCATGCAGCAGTTCCTCTTTGGGCGCCTGCTTTGAGCGCGCCTGTTTTGAGCGCGGCTGCCAGGGCAGCCACGACTGATTCGGCGGCGGCGGAAGTGATCTGGGGGTGCAGCGGAATTGTGAGCTCTCGCTCAGCGAAATCCTCTGTTCGGGGCAAACTCACGCCGGGAAAGCGCTCGCGGTAGAACGTCATTTGGTGCACCGGCGGGTAGTGGATGGTGGTTTGTATGCCCTGTGTCCGCAGCTCGTCGATGACATCCTGCCGGCTCGCGTAGCGCGGCAGGACGATCGGCATGATGTGGTAAGCCGACGTCCGGGGTTCGCTAAATGGAATGACAATGGCTGGGCAACGGTCCGCGATCAGGCGTCGGTACAAGACAGCTATGATACGCCTGATTTCGTTCCACTCTTGCAGGTTCTGCAACTGAACCAGCCCTATTGCCGCTCGCATCTCGTCCATTCGGTAGTTGAACCCGAGCATCGTGACATCATATTGCGGCGTACGACTGTTCAGCCGCTGATGCGTCCCCGTGGTCATTCCGTGCCCGCGGGCCAGGCGAACCCTGTCGAGCAGATCGGGGTCACGTGCAATCACGGCGCCCCCTTCGGCCGTTGTCATGTTCTTGTTGCCATAGAAGCTGAACGCGGCCGCGGCGCCGAAGGTCCCGACTTCCCTAAGCCCGGGCGCGTGCGCAGCGTCCTCGATGATATGCAGCCCGCGAAGCCGGGCGAACCGCTGCCATTGTTCCCGATCGGCGAGATACCCGGCGAAGTGAACGAGAATGACCGCTTTCGTGCGCGTCGTGCACCGCGCTTCGGCTTCCGCAACCGAGATCAACGGCACGTCGACGGACTCGATGTCGACGAAGACCGGCGTCGCCCCTACATACAGCACCGCATTCGCCGTCGCCACGAACGTCAGCGAAGGAACCAGTACTTCGTCGCCAGGGCCGATGCCCAAAGCATGGAGGAGAAGATGGAGCGCTGCGGTGCAGGAACCAACCGCGACGCAATCTCGCGCGCCATGCATGCTGGCAAAGGCCTGTTCGAACTCTCGTACCCTGTCCCCCATCGTAAGCCAGCCGCTATCAATCACCTGCGACAGGGCTGCCTTCTCTGGCACGCCTAGGATCGGGGCGCTCACCAAGAGCATCTTGACCTCCTGAAAGCCTTGTTAGTGGCTAGACCTCTGCATCAGACTTTCATGCGGCTGCAGCGGCAGCCGCGACCTCGATTGAGGACGACTGATCTTCCCAGGCAATTGCCTGTGCATTCTGGAAGTCATCGACACGACCGATGTCGAGCCAAAGACCGTCATGCTTGTAAACATGCACGGTCGTGCCGCCCTGCATCATCTGCAGCATCAGGTCATCGAACCCAAATGGGATCCCGGACGGAATGAACCGCAGGACATCTGGGTTCATGCAGTAAATACCCATGCTGACGAGATGGGAAAGCGTCGGCTTTTCCCGGAAGAGCTGGACGGTATTGTCGATCTCGTCGATGACCCCGAAGTCCATCTTGATATGACGGCACGCCGTGGCGATCGTAACGGGATCCCTATGCAAGCGGTGCGCGGCTACAAACCGGCTCAGGCTTAGATCTGTGAGGACATCGCCGTTCAGAACGACAAATGTTTCGTTCAGTTCATCCCTAATCAGAGAGAGAGGTCCGACGGTGCCGAGTGGCTCCATTTCCTGGGTATATTTGATCTTCAAGTTCCATTGCGATCCGTCGCCGCAGACGCTCCGGATCAAATGTCCTAGATACCCTGTCGTAATATATACCTCTTCAATGCCGTTGCGCCGCAGCCACTTCAAAAGCAACTCAAGAACAGGCCTGGCCCCTATCGGCATTAATGGTTTCGGCAGGACCGATGTAAACGGTCGAAGGCGCGTACCCATCCCACCACATTGAATCACCGCTTTCATTCGATCCTCCTGATCTGCAGTTGGCTTTGTTCGGGATCGGTGTTCCATTGTCCGGCCAGGGCACACCCTCAAATCCGGCCAAACCTCGGCGGCAATCCGAACATCATATGCGAAAAGGTATGTGACAGCCGGGGCGGCTGTCGTCGTGCATTCGAATGGTAGGGATTCAAAACGTTCAAGGTATTAGATGGCCACGAGATCAACAGCCGATAGAAGCGCGATTGGGCACTGATCATGACGCCGATAAAACGAAAGCAATTGCTTTCAAGAAAGCTGCGATCCGCCAGGGCCGGACCGGCCTACAGGTCCGGCGACAGCGGGTGGCGACATAACAGATGTCACATGATTACGATGGTCCTGAACAGCTGGCTTTGGACCCAGAAATGGGAAACCGGCATCGTTTTGCGGACGGGCACCGCACGCCAGGGTTAAAAATCTATGGATGAGCTTCGCAATTTAGTATTATATTAGACGTTCTGGATGTGCGTGGATGGGACGCTGCGGACATCACTGTGATGCGTTGACCAGTGGATGGCCGCCATTTTAGGACCACCACGGATTGTCGATCATAGGCGAATGGGAGGTTCCAGCGGGTTTTCTCGTCGGGAACCGAGTAACGCGTTGGGGTAGTTGCATGGCTCGGATCGTCATTGCCGACGATCACGGCTTATATCGGCGTGGTCTCCGGCTGGCTCTCATGGCTGGAATTCCAAGCGCCGAAATATTCGAAGCTTCGTGTTTCGATGCCGCGGTCAATCTTCTAGAGGAGCAGGCTTCCATCGATCTTGCGATCCTCGATCTGAACATGCCTGGGCTGTTCCATCAGGAAGTGCTCAGCGACTTTATGGCTGCCTATCCTGACACTCGCTTTGCGATCGTTTCCGGGGATGATTCCCGCTCGGAGATACTGACCGCGCTTTCGATCGGACTTCACGGGTATATCGTCAAATCGCAGAGCGACGAAGAAGTCGTGCTGGCTGTAAACGAAATCCTCGCTGGCCGGATCTATGTGCCATCTCTGCTATCTCGAACGTCTGCCGACCAGAGATCGCATGCCCCCCCACCTCCGGTTCAAAATCCCAGCCGCCGGCACGAGGGCTCGGGCGACGTCGCTAGGCTGACGTCTAGACAGAAGGACGTCCTCAAGCTGATGGCAGAGGGGTACTCGAATAAGGAGATTGCCCGCAATCTGGACATTGCCGAGGCGACAACGAAAATCCATGCCGCAGCCGTGCTGCGTGAGCTTGGGGTTAGAAACCGTACCGAAGCAGCTGTGTTGCTCCAAAGCTGGCTGACGAGACAGGCGAGTTGACGTATGCCCCTCGAACCGGCCCGAGTTTGCTTGCAGGAAATCGCAGCAAAGGGCCCACACCATCGGTTAATTGGCCAATTCGGCTTCGACTTGGAGGGGCTCTATTGCAATCCAAATTCCTCAATTTCTTTGCGCGATACACGCAGCGAATATCGAAGGCCATCTTCGGTTATTTCCATATTCGGGGAATGCCCGACAAGCGGCGTGCTGTCCACACCGATTATCAGTGACCCGAACCCGCGGCGTACGACTTTTGAACTCTTCCGTCGGCCCGATTCCACCCAATCGAACACGAGGTCGTCACCTTCGTCCTCGGATGCAAATCGCCACTTAACTTCGACCTTGCCATTCGGGTCACCCAGCGCACCATGTTTCACCGAGTTTGTCGTCAACTCGTGAAGGATCATCGCCAAGCCCTCGGCGGCGCCGCTTGGCACAGTGAGGGAAGGTCCACTGATCGTAATGTCGCGTGTCTCCTTGAAGGGCTGCAATTCCCGGTCCACGAGTTCATGGAGCATCCCTGACAGGTTGGCATGACGAGAAAGGATGCGATGGGTCGCCTCCAGTGTTCGAATCCAATCGATCAACATCTCCTTGTATTTGGCAACATCATTGTCGGGAATATCGATCATGTTGACCAGAGCTCTGATCACTGGAAACACATTGCTGAACCGATGGCGCTCTTCGCGCATTATGCGCTCGCGTCTCTTTACGGCGGCGCGAAGCAAAGTTGTTTGTCGACGTTCGGTCAGATCCGCCGCCACCCCGATGCGCATTTTGCGGTCGCCGTGCTCTTCCTGCCGTCCACGCAATGCAATCCAGCGTGTGTGACCATCCACTTGCCGGACGCGAATCTCGACGTCAAAGTTCAATGCCGATGAAGGCTTTGCCGAGGCGGACAACTTCGGCCAGTCGACGGGATGGATTACGGCCGAGAGTTCTTCCAAGCGGCGGACTGGGGCCGGGGGCAGACCAAGAATGTCCCAGAACTTGCCGGAGCCGGCGACTGTCCCATCCTCAATGTCTATTTGCCATGTGCCCAGGCGCCCGGCAGATACGGCGAGATCGAGCCATTCCTTCTGAGCCCGAAGGGCCTCGCGTGCCGCTTGTCGCTCGGAAATATCGTCAATCACCGCGAATACGCTCTCATTTGGCGCCTCTTCCGGCCGCGACGAAGACAGGGCCAGGTGAGCCCAGAATGCCGTGCCATCCTTGCGCAAAACGCGGATATCCGTAGCAGACGCGGTCCCATTGCCCAAATCTTGCAAAAGTTTCCGCACAGTACCTCGATCGTCGGGGACAATGAGTTCCTCCAGCTTGAGTTGGGCAAGTTCCTTGTGCGCGTAGCCGGTCATCTCCAAAAGCCGTCTGTTCGACTGCAGCAGTTCGCCATGGCGATTGGTATTAGCAAAGCCCAAGGCGGCAGCGTCGATGGCACCGAGCCTCGCTTCTGCCACCCTGAGCGCACCATGCAGATCTTGTCGCAGGCGGTGGAACACAGCTGCGATCAGGCTACCCGAACCCAGAAGGAAGACGGCCCCGGTCCAGTCTCCACCAGTGAGGTGACCGTCCAACAGGTGTCGCATCCACAAGCCGGCGACCGCCATCAGAAGCGTTGCTGCGATGGCAACAAAACGGCCCTCAAGATACACGATGACAACGGTTATGGGGATAAACGCAACAAGCGGCAACGGCTGGCCGCCATATACCGTACTTATCGCCTCGAATGCTATCGATGCTGCAAACACCAAAAGCGAAGCTAGATGAGCCCACGTAGTGCTCGACACATTCGATTTGAGCCAGCGCAGGTCCGAACCCATGCGCAAAGACTACAACTTTCGGTCTAGTCCGTCGAGACTAGGCCGAAGGGGTGGCACCTAATCCCAATGCCCGATTGCCATGACTTTGCCGGCGAATAAAATCATGGTGTCAGGAGCGCTCTTCAGAAAGATATATCCAAGAGACGCTGCGGAAAAACCATTCGCAGATTTCTCGCAGTATGTGGAAATTCAAGTTGAAGCAGCAACTTCATCAGATTTGATTTGCGTCAGTAGCAATGGGTTGGGTGGAAGCGATGACACTGATTGAAACGCGAAACGATGCGCTTGCAGGCAGGCAATACATTGTATTGAACGATACCCGCCACGAAAGGCCGATAAGCCTTGTGGACCGGCCGGACGCAAGGGTCGGCGGATCTCGACGACGCAGCCTGGAATCCATCACCGGCATGCTTGATCGTATGGGTTGCGGCTATCTCGTCCTGGACCGAGACAAGAAAGTAATAGAATGGAACGCTGCCGCTCGGGACACCCTCGCACGCCAGGGCGAAGCAACTGATACAGCCGTCGAGCTTGCTGCCGGGTTGAGGCGGCTGGTCGCGAATGTTCCGGTCCACCTCCAGCCGGGCTCACTCTCATGGGTAGTGATCCACAGCAGAGGCGACAGGCCGGTGACCATGAACGAGACGGGCGTCGTTACACCGGACGGGACAACCGTCGTCGCATTGCTGGACCGGGATAACAAATCGGCGGCCAACCCTCGCACGTTGCAAAGGATGTTCGGTTTGACCAGCGCGGAAACGCAGTTGGCGCTACGCCTCGCCCATGGCGACGCGCCCCTGGAGATCGCCCGTAGCTGGCATCTCAGTCGCACGACTATTCGCTCTCAGCTCGCCTCGCTGTTCGCCAAGACCGACACGAGGCGTCAGGCGGAACTAGTGGCTCTTTTGGGGCGCATTTCGGTTTTGCCATGAGAAATCGACTGCTGTCTGCATCCGCTTTGATTCAGACAGCGGCGGCCCGCATTGAGCGCGCTGTCGCGTAGATCACAAGGCCGGCGGCGCCATTTCCGATCGTTCAAGCGCTGCCGAGATAGCGCGGAACGCGGAACCTGGAAACGGGAGTGACTTGCCATGGCCGAAGCAGATTCGAAGGTCAACAAGCTGGCGGATATCGTTCACGCGCTGCAGGATGGTGCTGCGTCGAACGTTACGCACACGGGGCCGATCATCGTCACGGGCGCCGCTGGGTTCATCGGATTTCATGTTGCGTCACGCCTTTTGCGGCTCGGCGCCGAGGTCATCGGCGTCGACAACTTCACGCCTTACTACGACCTGAAGCTGAAGGAGGCGCGATTTACACGGCTCTGCGCCGAGCCGAGGTTCACGCCGAAGCGCTTCGACCTGGCGGACCGGTCGCTGGTGAAAGCGCTGTTCTGCGAATTCCAGCCATCGCACTTCGTGCATCTGGCCGCCCAGGCCGGGGTGCGTCATTCGCTCGTCGACCCGCATGCCTATGTGGAGTCAAACATAGTCGCATTTCTCAACGTTCTGGAGGGCTGCCGACACGCGGGCGTCAGCCATCTCGTTTATGCCTCGTCGAGCTCCGTATATGGCGCCAATCGACGCATACCCTTTTCCGAGCATCATGGTGCCAATCATCCGGTGAGCTTCTACGCCGCCACCAAGGCCGCCAACGAATGCATGGCGCATTCCTACAGCCATCTGTTCGGCTTCCCCGTAACCGGACTGCGCTTCTTCACCGTCTATGGCCCCTGGGGCAGGCCCGACATGGCAGTCTATACTTTCACCCATGCCATCGCCGAGGGCCGAACGATCGAAATCGCCAATGCCGGGCGCGTATGGCGGGATTTCACCTATATCGACGACATCGTAGAGGGGGTTGTTCGCGTGCTCGCCAAACCACCGTGTCAGGATCCCGGTTGGGACGGTCGCGCTGCCGATCCTGCCACTAGTTCGGCGCCATATAGGCTCTACAATATCGGCAATGATCGGCCGGAAGAAATCAACCATCTGATCGCGCTCATCGAGACGGCCCTTGGTCGCCGCGCCGTTCGCGTCAACGTACCTTTACCGCCAGGTGACGTCCTGGAAACCCGCGCCGATGTCAGGGACCTCCGCCGCGCCGTTGGCTTCGCACCGGCGACAACACTGGAGGACGGCGTGCAACGTTTCGTGGAATGGTATCGGGAATTCCATGCACGCCCTGTGGGGCAGGTGCGACCAGCTGGCCTTCCGGCAACGGCATAGTGAGCACAACGCCGCCATTTCCTTGGTGTGACAGGGTGGCGGCTCGCCTTCAATCTGTCTTGGGATACGCCGGCACTGGAAGGGGCCCAAGCTGCCGTCCTGTACTGTGCCCGACCCCCAAAAGGCGCCGCGCATAGCGGGTGAGCGGCTTCTCGAACAGACGATGGGTGATAAATGCCACGCCGAGGGTTATCGCCAAGGCCGAACCGATGAAGGCCCACGGACCGAGCACAAAGATCAACCCTGTACGCCAGAACAATATGCGCATGGCGCGGATCACGAATGGATGCATGAGGTAAAGAGCGTATGACGCATCGCCAACGCCAGCGGCCCACCTCGCCGCCACGCTGTCATGCCTCAGTTTACCCGGCGGTGCCAAGGCAGCACTCCAAACAATTAGAGACGCCGGAATGCCATACACGACAGAGCGACCAAAGCCGGCCGAGATATCGGGAAACGCCGCCGCAAGCATCAGGGCACCCAGTCCCGTTGCGGCCATACAGGCCCTGATTGGGCCGGAAGGCCGCAGGCCTGAGGCGCACATGACCCCGATCATCGCGCCGAAAGCGAATTCGAGGATGATCGGATTGGTCCAGAAACCCCAGGGCTCAGGCAAAGGAGCCCCAAGAGCGCCCGAGAGCACCATCCCAACCAGGATCGCGAGCAGGACCGTAACTGCCCACCGCATGGGCAGCACGATCGTCGCCGTGAACAGCACGTAAAACAGCATCTCATAATTGAGCGTCCAACCCAACTCGTAGACCGGCTGAACGACGCCGTCAGGGCGACTGGCCGGAACGAATAAGTAGGATTCGACTACAAACCTGAAATCGACGTAGCTCTGGTTGAGAAGATTTGGGGCGGCCACCGCTACCGCAATGTAGAGCGAGGTGAGCGCCCAATATAGCGGGACAATTCGCGCGATCCGGCGGGAAATGAAGAGACGCGCGCCCCCGGGCTTTGCGAACAGCTGTCGCGACGTATGCACCATGATAAGCCCGGAAATCACGAAGAAAATATCGACTCCAGCGCTCCATGGTATCGGATTCCAGCTCTGAAAGGTGCGGCCGGCCTGTAATTCCAGGGTGGCCGCATCATGCTGGGCGTGTCGCAGCGCGACCGAACTAGCCGCGAGGGCGCGCAGGACCTGGACCTGGGTGAGGGTTTCGCGTTGGCTGCGCTCGACAGGCGTCGATCTCTCCGAGCGACGGCGCACTGCAGGCGCCGAGGCGCTCGCCATTCGGGCTTGTTCCATGGATGCTCCGCAGATTGTGAGCACACCGTGGTGCACCTCCGAAACTGATGCATCCTTCAAATGACGGACACCGCCCGCAAAGTATCGGCTGCCCGCGGGGACGCGGGTGTCCGGAACAGGTATACGCCGAAGCGTCTGCGCAGCCCTATGGCCTTTGTGCGATCCGGGCTTCGTGACTTCCTGCCCGAACGACGGCGATCACCGTAGCGAAAACAGTGGTCTCATTTGCTCGCCCTCAAGAACCAATGCCATTGACGGGCATCGACCGCGCTCGGCCTCATCGACAGCAAGGCAAAAACCAAGCCTGGCATGATTTTCAGTCGCTTGCGGATATAAACGGCCATGGCAATGCTCCAGATGCTCAGTGCAAGTGCCACACCCACCGCAGCGCCAAGCAGGCCGTACACCGCAACTCCGGCTGCACAGGCAATTATATTGGCCACTGCACCCGCTACCATCGTCGTTGCCGCAGCCCATTCATTTCCAGTCATGGTCAGGAGATTCTGTTGGGGCCCGCACAGCGCGACAAAGACATATCCCAAAATCAGAACCCGTGCGATCGGCGCTCCCGCGCTATAACCCTCACCGAAATAGCTCAAGAACGGCTCGACTATCACCATCATTGGGACGGCCACCAGGATGGCACCGCCAGCAGAAAGCAGGGTTGCGCGCGCGAACAGCTGTTGTAGGCCTCTGCGATCGCCTCTGACGTAGAGATCGGCTGCTGTTGGCGAAAACATGGTTGCCACGGCGATACGGGACAGGCCCACGAGCATCGCGACATTCAAGGCCAGCGCGAAAATACCCGCTTCAGCAATATGGCTTGTCCAGCCCAAAACCAGGACTCCTGCCCGACTGACGAAAACATCGAGCCCAGTGATGAGCATGAGCGGGGGGACGGCAAGCCACCATTCCCTCGAGGCATAACTTGGCTTGGCGTGTCCCAGGCCGGGTGGTTCAAACCTCCTAGCGATGATGAACACCAGCGCCGCTGTGAAAGCGGAACTCACAAGCACCGCCAGCGTCACCGAGGGCGCATCCACTGTTCGAAATCCCGACAATGCCAGGAGCGCTACCAACACGAGCAGGAGCCCGTCTCGCATGATGCGCTCCGGCAACAACGCCGAGACAACGCCGCCGAAAGCACGCACAAGCGTGGCTCCGAGAGCATAGGCCGTAACCAAGGGCACAGCCATCATGCCGAGCACGATGCTTGTCTCAAGCCCTCTTTCCGTTGGATCTGAAAGGAACAGGACGGACGCAGCGCCGATCATCCCGAACAAGGTTGCCGCTATCAGCGATCTCTGCAGCGCAAATCTTATCACGCCGCGGGCCAGATCAAGCCTGCCACTGGCCCTATAGGCCGGGAGGAAACGCAACAATGATACATTAAAACCAAGCGTTGCCAGATAGGCGAGCACTGACGTCCAAGCCTGAACGTAGGAATAGATGCCGTAGTTGTGAGGTCCAATAAGGCGTGCAATTGCCAACTGGGCAAGACTGGTCAAACCAGCGCCACCAATATAGATCAGCAGGGCGAATATGCTTGCCCAAGCGAGCCGCGAGCCCATGTCCTTGTTGCGCGGCGGTGCGGTTGCTGAACCAGTTACATCTGCGCGATGAGCCGGCAACTCAATTTGCTTTTCGCTGACCGCCCTATCGAAGCGCGACAATGCAGAAAGTATTTGTCTCTCAATCCGACAAATACTTTTAAAGGTCGATGGACCATCGGTGTTTTCGACGGAGATGATTTCCCGGCCAGATGTTGTCAGGAGGTCATGCATCGCTTCAAAAACGGCGAACGAGCGCATGTTCACGTTCAAGTCGGCCTCGAAAATCCGTTCCGCCGGCGGCTCAAGCTCCATCCGCCGACGAAGGCGACTTTCCACGACCGCAGCTGGCACCAAGAGCCTGACGGTGAGATCGGCCGCCGGTGCGAGGCTGAGCGCCTTTTCCAGCGCTCTGGGGTTGGTGCTCCCATTAAACATCGCAAGCGAACCAATCGCTTGAACATATCCTTGATCGAAAATTATAATTTCGGGCGATTGCTCAGCAGACTTCCAGCAACGCGAAAGGTGCAGGATGTATCGCCAGATTCGCGCGCGCCAAATTCGGTTTCTTGGCGGTATCATCCTCACCATTGCAAAGGAATTGGAAATATCATCGGCTCGCCCTGCCGAAAAAAGCAGTATTCTGGAGGTTGAAAATATCGCCGATACGATCCGTGATATGAATAGCAAGATTCCGAGGTCATATTTGGCGGCCCTGGTGCTTGGCTTGTAGCTGAGAGCGACCTTGGCGTGATACCCTTTCCCGCGCAGCTGCTGCGCAAGCGCATGTGCGAAGGTTGTTTTGCCGGATCCTGGAGGTCCGAAAAATTCAATGATCATCGTGTAGCTGGCTCGATTTAGGGGCGCGATCGCTCCCTGGAGCTTCTGTTGAAGATCGCACACGCATCTTCAAACCCTCTCCAACAGAAGATCGGCGTTGTCTCCGAGCCTGGAGCCGGCTAGCCTCTTCAGGTTCACCCGGGTGAGCACACTCCCTACTGGAACGGTGGCGGATCCGCCGGCCCCTATTGCATCCAGAGCACCACGGGCAATGCTGCGCCTCGTCCTTGCCCAGCGAACGGCAAAAAGCACCGAATCGGCCCAGCGCTTAAGCAGCCTGGTTTCAGGCCCCCCGAGGCCCAGGGGACCGTTCATGATGACCACGTCGTAGGCCGAACGCAGCTCCTCGGTGAACTGGCATTTGTCGACGGTGGACAGAAGCGTCAGGAGATCATCGGAAGGTGCTGGAGCGGCCATGAGGTCGATACCGATTTCCGGCATCCTCGTAATTGCATCCTTCAGCACGCAACGTTCATTCACATAGTCGCCGAAGGAGTTCCGGGCCTTGTCGGTGCTGAATTCACCACGAAACCCGTTCGTGAGCCGTACATCCTTGCGATCGAGATCGAGGAAAAGCACTCTTCCTCCCAGCCGCGTTGCCGCCAGCGCCAGGCTCCATGCCAACTCGGTCTTGGCATCGTCCTGGATGCTGGACGTCACGAGAATGATATGCGGCGGCTGCCCCTTCCCCTGAGTTGGCGCCGCAGTGACGAGCAGCGAAGTCACGGCGCGGCTGAACGGCAAGTTCTGCTGGCTCAGAACCAGATGCCGCAGCTTTCTGGCATTAAGTCCCGCAACCCTGGGAAGCAGTCCTACGCACGGGACCCCAAGCTCGGCCTCGGCTTCGGCTTCACTGCGCAAGGTTTGGTTGAAACCGTTGCGGACCAGGACAATGACCGCCCCCATGAGACCAAAGACGACCATGCCGGGAGGAATCAGGAAAATTGGCGACAATGTCGTGGGGGCCGACGGCGGCCAGGCGGTCGAAAGGACCGCTACGCCTGGCGAAGGAGCGGCGATGCGACGTGTCAAGTCCTGCTGCCGGCTCAGGAGTTCGTTGTAATGCTGCGTCACGATGGCTACCCTAGGTTCAAGGGAACGCAGCCCCGAAAGTTGGCTCGCCGTGTCGGCCACGGCCGCGTCGAGCATCGCCTTGCGACTTTCAAGAGCCGTAGCCTGAGACCGGTAGACATTTGCCTCGGCAGCGATTCGGGCAACGCTTTGCTCCATTTCGCGGGCGATCGCGTTGCGCAGATCGCCGTCGGCGGCGGCACCCGACTGGCGTGCCACCAGGTCCGTCAACACGGGCGACCCGATTTCTTCAGCGATGGCCGTGACCGGGGCGCCCGCCTTGCGCAGGTCCTCAATACGGCGAAGGCGCGCTTCCGACGCGGAAAGACTGGCTTTCGATAGGAATATCTGCCGGCCGAGTTCCGCTGTCTCACTGGCTGCGTTGTTGGCCGCAGTCTGATCGACGGCGCCATGCGTGAGCCGGTATGTCTCCAGCCGATCTGTCGCTTCGACAAGATCCCTTTGTACTTGCGGAAGGCTGGCGACTATCGAATCCAGATGAACCTGATCCGATGCCCGGCTTTTTTGTACCAGATCTTGAATGTAGACCTGGGCAAACGTGTTCGCGACAAGTGCCGCACGCGCCGGACTTGGATCGGTGAAGCCGATGGTGATGACGCGCGATCGCAGCTCTTGTCCGACCCTCATTCCGTTGCGTAGCGCCTTCAGCTCGGGCGCGTCCGCTGCGTCCGGATTTTCCGCCACCTTGTTATCCTGTCTCCAGGCCCTGTTCAGGAGGTCGATGAGGAACGAGCCAGCCGCGGGCGGGACGGCATTGACGACGCTCTTTCCGTTACCGTCGACTGGTTGGGCTTTGCGCAGTGCTGCCAGGACCCGACGCAGGTGGCCTTGCGAGGAGAGCATCGTCAGATGATCATCGATGTTCGATTCCAGCGAGTCCTGGGCGGATGCCACGCCGCCCGAAGCACTGCTGCTCGGGGCATCGATAATGACCTGGGTAGTTGCCTCGAACAGCACCGGGCGGGTGAAGCCTGCCAGTCCGGCCAGGATGCCGCCCAGAAGGGCCATGGCAAGCAAGAACCATTTTCGCGTCGTCAGGATGATGACGAGCTGGTGGAAGGGTGACGATTGCGTTGGCTCGCGTGGCGGCCGCATCAAGCGCAGATTGGTTTCAAGTGTCCCAGCTTCCATCTGCTTGGCGCGCGGACGCCGGGCGCGGTTGGCTATGGAACCTTCCATCTCAATCCCCTGTCAGTTCGATATGGTAAGAAGGGTGCGTGGCGACCGTCGATGGCCGCATGGCTTCGTTGCGCCACGCCTGAAACATGAGCACCGGCCACAGGTCGCGGAAATTATCTTGGCTTCCATGCAGATGATTGCGCCAGCATGCGTCGACCTTCTCACGGTCGATGACCCCGTCCCCGGAGCGGCCGATCGTGGCAATTATATCGGTTGCCCAGCCGCGCAAGGGCCCTTTCAACCAAGTCCCGACCGGAACGTCGAAACCTTGCTTGGGCCGGTCGACCAGTCGGCGTGGTACATAACGATCAAGCAGTCGGCGAAGCAACCATTTGCCCTTCCCGTTTCGGACTTTGGCACGGGCTGGCAAGCGCCAGGCGAATTCAACGACGCGATGGTCCAGGATCGGGCATCGCCCCTCGAGGCTGCTGGCCATGGTGGCTCGATCGAGCTTCACCAAAATGTCGCCCGGTAGGTAGCCTGTCATGTCGGCGAATAGGAGACGCGAGAGCAGGCCGTCGAGCTTTGTCGTGTCGGTAGGTGCTGTCGACGGCTTGCGATGAACAAGGTCGTTGGCTGAAGATTTGGTCAGTTGCAGAAGGAGTTCGTCCTCATCTCGCGCCGCGAGCAGGCGGGCAAGGCGAGCCAGGCGGTCACCGCGCAAGCCATGCCGCATATTCGATGAAAGCGGCAGATTGCCGAAGATATCTTTCTGAGAGGCTTGGGCCAGCAACCCAGCCCCCGATGCCAACAGCCGGCGAAATGACAATGGCAGCTCATGCTGCTTTGTGAGGCGGGTTGCCAGGAAGTGTCGAGAATAGCCTGCGAAGCACTCGTCGCCACCATCGCCTGAAAGCGCCACGGTTACATGTTGCCGCGCGAGCCGCGACACCAGCAGCGTCGGTATCTGCGATTCATCGGCAAACGGCTCGTCCCAAATCCGGGGCAGCTCCGGAATGACCTCAAGCGCGGCGGCCGGCGAGAGATGAAGTTCCGTATGATCGGTGCCCAGATGCCGAGCCACCGCGGCCGCATGGGGAGCTTCATCAAACCCACCTTCGCCGAACGCTATGGTGAACGTACGAACGGGGTTTCGGGACTGTGCCTGCATCAGCGCGACGACAGTCGAGCTGTCGATTCCGCCCGACAGAAAGGCGCCCAGCGGCACATCTGCAATCATTCGTTGCTTGACGGCCAGGCGGAGCAGGCTGTCGAGCTCGGTCGCGAGGTCCTCGTCGCTGGCGGCTATCGGATCGCGCTGTCCCTTGCTGGCGACATCGGCCAGCGACCACCAAGGGTGAATGCGATGCGCAAGCGAACCGGTGCCGCGGGCGTCGGCGAATTGCGCCGCAGTGACCGACAGGATTGAACCAGGCGGCAGCTTGAACACGCCCTGCCAAATGCAACGGTCATCCGGCACCCAGCCGTTGGAAACCATCGTCGTCGCCGCATCGACATCGAGTTCCGGAGTGAAGCCTGGGAAGCAAGTGATCGCCTTCAGCTCCGAGGCGAAGACAAGCGCGTCACGTGTCAAGGCGACATAGAGTGGCTTCTTGCCCATTCGGTCGCGGGCAAGCTGAAGCGTTCGGTTCTCCAGGTCCCACAGCCCGAAAGCAAACATGCCAGCGAAGCGCGCGAGGGCTGCATCAAGGCCCCAGCTTTCGATCGCGCACAGCATGACCTCCGTGTCGCTGGCGCCGCGGAAATGATGGCCCGCCCCTTCCAGTTCACGGCGCAGATCGCGAAAGTTGTATATCTCGCCATTGAAGGTGATGACATACCGACCGCTCGCGGAGAGCATTGGCTGGCGACCCGCTCCGGACAGATCGACGATGGCCAGTCGCCGGTGGCCGAAGGCTACCCCCCCTTCACGGCTCACCCAGAAGGCCTCACCGTCAGGTCCGCGATGACGAAGCGCCGTCGCCATCGGTCCGATGGCCCTAAGCGCACTTGCGTTGGGTGCATCGGGCGCCAACAAAATTCCGGCGATCCCACACATTCTAGCATCTCCTCTCGCGAACAATCGCGGGGATCGCTTCCGGCGTCCCAGCGACAAGGCAGAGGGTCAGACAGAACCACACGATCGGATGGCGGATGACCAAATGCGGAGCACTGAAGACGGCGATCGATGCCACGAGCGCCACCAGAGCATCCAGCTTCGCCCGCCAGGCGGACAACGCAGCCGAGCCGAAGATCCACATCAGGGCTAGAACCGAAATCAGGCCGCCCTGAGTGTAGAGATCCAGGATGGTGCTGTGCGCCTCGAAGGGCCGCGGCAAAAACTGTTGATTGACCACGGGGGGACTATCTAGGTGCGGGCCCGGACCCAGTCCAAGCGATCCCGATCGTGCCCCCTTCTCCAAGGCTGCATTCCAGAGGTAGAGGCGAAGCGCCGCGGTTTGGGCAGTCGCTTCCCCGCCCTTGTCTTTGGTCAGGCTCTTGGCGAAGTCTTCGGCGCTGGAGGCCTCGCTGAGGGCATAGGGCGCTATAGACAGGGCCAGCGGCAGGAAGCCAACGGCCATCAGGACGGCAAGCTGCCTTGAAAGGCTCGCCTTATTGCCGTCGCTCGCCAGCCAGGCCCGGACCCGCAGCCCGAGAAGGATCAGACAAGCCAGGACCGTGGTATAAAGGTAGGTATCGCTTTTTGTCAGCCTTCCGACGTAAACGGTGAATATGAGGCTGCATAGGGCAAGGCATCTTCCCCATTTATTGCTGGTGGTTGTGGCAAGATGCAAGGCCAGTGGACCGAGCAGGGCGCAGTAGAGCGCAAGCTGGTTCGGATTGTCGGACCACCCGCAGAAGCGGTCCCAGTACCAGGGTTCGACCCCAGCCTGATGGAGCCAGCCGAAACCAAGCCCTACCTGAACGATGAAGCCCGCATTCGCGACAGCAACCATCCACCAGGCGATACGACGCAAACGGAAGGACGCGTTGGGCTCCGCAGCGGCCAGACAGGTGACGCACGCCAACAGCACATAGGCCAGCGTGTCGTGCAACAACGGATCCAGGAACAACGTGGTTGTCAGAAAACCGATGATGTAACCCACGCCCATGGCAAGCGCCAGGATCAGCCAGAAAAGCCCAAGCTTAGCCAGTGCCGGCGTAACCTCCAGTTGGCCGCCAGCAAGGATTCGCGTCATCGACAGCATTATCCAGAGCGTGAGGCACAGTTCGCTGTAGCCGAAGGGCAGCCCTGGGATGCTGAGTTGCGCCGCGTAGGACATCGCGACGCCGAAGGCCAGAAGCGCATCACGCATCATTGCCGCGCCTCGCCCAGTCGATGGGGGCTCGGCACCGCCTCTTCCCTCGGATTCGCCTGCGCAGCTTGAACAAGCCTGCTGCGATATCTGCCACCCAGGATTGTCTTGTACAGGTCGCAATACTGGTCGATGACCCACGACAACGAGAACCGCTCCCGCACGAATCCGACGGAACGGCTCCCCATGGTCTTGCCACGGGCGGGGTCGGAAAGAATATCGACTATCCGCGAGGCCAAGCCATCCGCATCGCGCGGCGCCACGAGATAGCCGTTCCAGCCATCCTCAACCACATCGTTGCAGCCCGGCATGTTGGAGGCGACGATCGGTAATCCGGACAATCCCGCCTCCAGCAGGACACGCGGAATTCCCTCGCGATATTGCGTCGGAAACGCAAACAGATCCGCCATCCCCAGGAGGGCTGGAATGTCGCGCCTTGGCCCCAATGCGACAACGTGGGGAACATGGCGCTCGATATCGGCTCTGCTGACGGCAAACGGACCTTCGGAGTCTTGCGGGCCGACAAGTACGAAACGCGCGTTGGGCCTCTCGCGGATAACGCGAGGAACCGCCTCGATGAGGGTTGGAATCCCCTTCTGCCGCGTGAGCCGACCGACAAATATTATGACCTGGGCCGATTGTAGGCCAAGTTCCTCGCGCATCGTGGCAGCCGAAGGACCACGATACCTTGCCATCGAGAATGCATCGGGGTCGATGCCAGAACTCCGGATCAGTCGCCCTTTGCCGCGAGCCACCAGCCGGTAGCGCTCGAAGAAGGCCTGATCATCACTATTCTGGAAGACGGTCATGGCTGTCCAACGAGACGCCACCCCCTGAAGGCCGCAAAAGAAAGGACGCAATGCCAGGGCCCGCGGCTCCCGCGACGAGAATGTCCAACCAAGCCCGTTGATGGTGCGAACGACGGGAACGTGCCCGCGCACCGCCAGTGGAGTTAGGATATTGGGCTTGGTGTCGAAACTTTGAATGATGTCCGGACGCAGTTCGGACATCAGTTCACGGATCGCGCTGACAGCACCCCATTCTGCACCGCCGCTGCCAAAGCGGTCGAACCCAAATCGGCGATGGGCAATGCCATGGGGTGAGAAGGCGGCTCCGAGATCACTCGAAACGGCAGTGACTTGAAAACCCCTTTCGCGAAGCGCCAAAAGAAACGGGATTCTTAGTCTATGATCCTCGCCGCCAACGCAAACCAGATGCGGACTCATCCTGTCGCTCCTGGATGCGATCCCAATCTCGTTAAACAGCTGACCCTATCCGCGGTTTCCATGGCCGGTTTCATCGCCCCTGAACACACAACAGCCAGTCCCACGCTAGGAGCAGGCTTTCGTGCTGTCCTCGTCTGTTTGCATGAAGCAAGCTGATCAACGATGCGGCAATGCAGCCACAATCGCTGTCGCCTCGGTCAGTGCGTTGGATCATCCGGTCTGACGGTGCAATGACGGCACCTTCGCGTACGACACGGCGGGCCGGATATAAAAAAGGGCTGTGTTCGAAAGGTCCGCGCGCCGCGTTCAAAGCAACTTCCGCCCGCCTTCTCACGCCGGATCAACATCGCGCCCAGATGGTGTGATGACTCGCACCGCCAGTTCTCCCGAGCGCTTCGTCTGGAACAGGCTTTCACCCGGTGTCTGGATATGGTCGGACCACCAGCCGCCTCTTCCCGCGGATGGGCGACCGCGTTGCCATGCTCGCCGTCATTCGGACCGGCACGCCCGCCTTTCCGTTGAACCCGGTGGGATCCAGTTCAGTGCCTCTCCGCAATTGCCAGCGGCGCGCGCCTCGCATGACCTTGTGGAGTACTGCCTTGCTCATTTTGGCGCCGAGGCTTTTCACGAGGAGCATTGAGCGGCTGCAATGGGAGGGCTTCGCCAGGACGCGATTCCTTTGCGGTCTGAGCTCGAAGAAGTCCTGCGGGAGCGCGCATTTGGGCGGTGGCTCAACCGAAGCGCGCATTGGCCGATTACCGCCACTGCAAACGCACAAGGCGCTCCGGCAGACGTCGCTGCAATGCTTTCGTTGCAGGCTTGAGCACCCCATACTTGGATCATCTACATACCTCTGAGGCAAGCGTAGCATCGAGGCTGTTGTGTTTTTCGGACGCTGATCAAAGATTCTATCAAGGGGCGCCGGTATTTGATTTGTCGCTAATGGATCCTTTCCCTAGGCAGGTGTGGGGCGCCTACCGAATCGGACGAAGGGTATGTCAATGACAACACTCCATTACGCCTCGGGCGGGTCGGCCTCCGAGGTCGCGAAAGCCGGATTCAATCTTGTTGATGTATCTTCCTTGGACCAGCTCAACGCCTTGCCGGCCGGCCAGAAAGGCCTGGTGTGGCTCAATGAAGCCGATGGTGCAACCTCCTCCTTTATCCAGAAGGTCACGCCCTTCATCGGCAATCCGAAAGTGTTTGGCTTCTTCCTAGTCGATGAGCCGGACCCGACCGGCAAATGGGGAACTTATGCCACCGCCGCTGATCTGAAGGCGGAGTCAGACTGGATCCACAGCCACCTGCCCGGCGCCAAGACCTTCATAACCATGATGAACATGGGGTCTTCCGCTAACCCCGACTTTTCAAACACATTCAATCCTGCCAACACGCATATCGACTATTACGGCTTGGATCCCTACCCGGTACGGACCGGAACAAGCACGATTGATTACAACATGATCGACAGGACTGTGGCGGCGGCCGTCGCCTCGGGCATCCCGCTCAGTCAGGTCGTTCCCGTGTATCAGACCTTCGGCGGCGGCGACTGGACGACCGACACGGGCGGTCGCTATGTCCTGCCCAGCGTTGCTCAGGAAAAGACCATGTTGGACCACTGGGCCAAGGTAGCGCCTTCGCCGGCCTTCGACTATGCCTATGCTTGGGGTTCTCAACAGGGCGACACGGCGCTTGAGAGCTCGCCGACGCTGCAGGCTCTGTTCCTTCAACACAACCAGAGCACCGCAAGCGGTCCTTCGGCCAGCGAACCGACGCCGCCGCCTACCAGCACAGTGCCTCCGCCCACAAGTGTCCCTCCGACCAGCACCGGCGATCACATTTTCTACGGCACGGGTAGCGCGGATGTGCTTCGCGGCACCGCTGGCGCGGACACGATGATGGGCCGCGGCTACAACGACACCTACTATGTCAACAACGCCGGCGACAAGGTGGTGGAACTGCGGCACAGCGGCAACGATAGCGTGCTGGCATCGGTCAGCTACGCGCTGTCGGCCGGCTCGCAGGTCGAGCATCTTGCGACCACCAGCAAATTGGGAACTGCCGCCATCAAGCTCACGGGAAACGAATTCGCCCAAACCATTGATGGCAATTCCGGGAGCAACACTATCAACGGCGGTGGCGGGAGAGACGTTCTGACGGGACATGGCGGCAACGACGTCTTTGTCTTCGATTCGGCTCTCAAGGTCGGCAATATCGACAAGGTCACCGATTTCAAAGTGGGCCACGACAAGATCCAACTCGACCACACCGTGTTTGCCGGCCTGCATACAGGCGCCCTTCCCCCTTCGGCGTTTTACGCCGGCAGGGCCGCGCACGACAGCGGCGATCACATCGTCTATAACAGCACGACCGGCGCGCTTTCCTTTGACAGCGACGGCTCGGGCGGCGCACATCAGATCCAATTTGCCACTCTATCGCCACACTTGGCTCTGACGGCGTCCTCGTTCATCGTGACGTGACCGCGGGAACGTCAGCCTGAGCAAGATGGTCTGACGTTCTTGAATATGGCTGACGGAACCAAGAAGCCCCGCCGAGCTTGTACTTGGTATGAGCGCGCGCGGCATCGAATTCCTGCAGAAATGGGTAGAGGATAAGATCCCACTCTACACCAAGGCCGATCCGGCTCTTGCGGCGAAACTTGCGGACCAAGCAACGGCGGATGCCATCAGAGCGGGAATCCGCCCCGAGGAAATCTCTGAGGAAGTCGGAAGCATGTTGACGACCATGCTCGAAGTGCTCGATCAGCACGATTCGACATGATTGCGCGCTTGGCGGCAGATGCTGCCCGGCTTGGCGCCAAATGCATAAATGTGTCATGGATCATAGGTCATGGGCCAGCCTAGGCAGCATGACCAACATGCTCTCCCAGAACGCGCGCGACGACCCCGTCCACGTCGTGAGGTTCAGCACCATTGACTTGTATCAACGGCCATCGGTCCTGGCGCAGGCACTCGCCGACCTCTCTTGAGATTTCGGCCTGCCTTAATCCTTTGTCCACGCCAAGTTCGAACAGCATAACCTCGAGGAGCGGTTGCTGCGCATGCCTATCCACAAGACGGCGGCGTAACGTTTCCTGGGGCGCGTCGAGTTGCACAACGAGATCCGGCCGCGGCAGGAACGCCAGGCACTCGCGGACCGCGTCGAGGCTTGGAGTTCTAGCCAGCACACCCAGCGCACACAAAGCCTGAATCATGCCCTCTTCGAAGATGAAGCAACCGGGCGACTCCCGCGCTTGGCGCCAGGACTGGCACAGTTGGGCGATGTCGACCTTCATTCGCCATGACCACACGCGGCTTCGAAGAGGGATCGATGCCAGAAGCCGGGCCGCGACACTGTCCTTTGGCAAGGTCGACAGCAAGATAGGACCGGATGTGGCAATCTTTTTGCCAATTCTTCCTATGCCATGGCGGATTTCCGGAGCGTCATCCTGAGCCGATCCAGGTTCAATCAGGCGATACCCATTTACTGTCTTCACATTGATGCCGTGTCTCGCCAGCCCTTGGCAGAGGCCGCGAAGCAGCGTGGTTTTACCCGCGCCAGGCGGCCCAAACAACTCGATGATCATATGCTCAAGCGTCTCCGAAACGAGCAGTCATTCCCCTACGGATCAAGCTTAGCCGGATTTCCGATCACACCAACGTTCATTTGAATGATTGTTCCAGTCAGTGAATCTGGGCACCGAGCCCGGATTCTAGCGGAGATGCCGATCGCTCCGTTTGCCTGGGCAAGCCGTCTTGCGCTCGACGGAGCTTGCAAGGAAAAACGACCGGTGCTGGACACAGATGGCAAAACTTCTGAAGGACGCTCGGGAAGCGCTGGCTAGGCAAGATCGAGGCATCATCCGAATGATTGATGAAAAGATCTCCGCGGCGAGCGATGTTCGACCGTCAGCTTGGCGGGGCCCTGAATGTCCTCAGTGTGTTTGCATTCGGAAGTGGCAAATCAAAACCTACAGGTGGATCTGCGACCCACCCGAAAGTGGTCAGTCGTTCCCGAATATGATCTTGACCAAGGGGGGCCAGTCTGGCGCCGTTACCGACAGATGGGTGCCAAATTTGCGGACACTCCAATCTTCGACCACCTTGGAGATGTCGCCAGGCGGTATCCTGACAAGCTCGCAATCAGCGACGGCGCGAACCGCCTGACTTTTTCTGAGCTTTTCCGGGCGGTCGAGACGCTGGCAACTCATATCGCTGCCGTCGTCCCCGAAGGGCAGGCCATCGGCATCCTGCAAGCAAACTCCGCTTGGTATCCTGTGGCGATGTTGGCGACCATGGCGGCGGGACGGCCTTCGGTCCCGCTCAACACAAGAGATCCCGCCTCTCGCATTTTCGATATAGTCAGTGCCGCGGGGCTCGGCGCGATTATAGGCGCCGAAAATGTTCGCCCGGTCGAATTGGCCCAAGAGATCGTCTGGATCGAAATTGCGGCCGCCGTGGCGTCCAACGATCAACACCCAGAACAGCAGCATAAGCCCCCTATGGTTTCGGTCGATGCGCCCGCATTGGTGCTTTACACTTCGGGCAGCACCGGGCGCCCCAAGGGAATCGTCAACAGCCAACGCAGCCTGCTATGGCGGGTCCGGCAATATGTCGATGCGTGCCATATCAGCGCGGATGACGTTTTCCTGCCGCTGACCGGGCCAGCCACGATCGCCGGTTGCCGGGAGATCTTTGCGGCGCTGCTGACGGGCGCCACGTTGCATCTTCTCGAGGTGGAGGCTGTCGGCCTGCGCGCTACGCGCGCTCGATTGCAGTCCGAAGGTGTGACGATCGCCTATCTTGTGCCGGCACTGCTTCGAGCCCTCCTGGCTGAGGCGCCCGCCGACGCTTCCTGGCCGCTCAGAGTGGCCCGGATCGGTGGGGAGAAAGTGTCATGGATGGACATCGCTTTGCTGCGCAAAGCCGTTTCGGACCAGTGTCTGATCCAGATCGGCTACTCATCGACTGAAACCATCGGTTCGCAATGGTTCTTGCCGCCTGACTGGCCCGAGCAAGACGCGTCGGTTCCCGTCGGCAGGCTGCTCCCTGGTATGACATTCGCTATCGTCGACGAAGCGGAGCGCAATGTAGGGCCAGGCGAAAGTGGAGAGCTTCTGATCAAAAGCCGCTATGTCCTGCTTGGTCATTGGGAGAACGGTGTGGTCGTTCCCGCGCAGCCGGACCCCGACGATCCCGAGGCTCGGCTTTTTTCGACCGGGGACCTCGTTCGGCTCGACGATGATGGCATCTTGAGGATCGTCGGCCGCAAAGGGCGCCAGATCAAGATCAATGGTCGACGCATCGAGCCCGCCGAACTCGAACGGGTCTTGCGTTGCGCGCCTTCGGTGGCGGATGCCGTGGTGATGGTAACGGCCGCGCAGGAACTCATCGCCTTCGCGGTTCCCCAGCGCTTCGCAGGCGGCGCTTTTGCAGACGACCTTCGCCAGCTCCTCAGAATGACCTTGCCGGCACCATTGCGTCCCTTGCGATTGCACCCCGTTGACGCAATCCCACGCCTGTCGGGAGGTAAGGTCGATTTGGCAACACTGGCCGAGATAGATCGTTCGCACGGAAGGAGGGCGCGAGTCGCCCGGTCGTCCACTCTCGATGCTCCGCCCGCCGGAGGAGCAAAGGACACACGTCAAATAGTGCAGCACGCGTGGACGCAGGTTCTCAACACAGGCACTGCCACGGGAAACTGGGATGATGCTGGAGGAGATTCGCTGCAGCTGCTGCACTGCGTGATGGCGATCGAAAACGCCATCGGGCAAGAGCTGGGCCTCGAAGCATTCACCGTCGGCATGAGCTTGGACGAGATGGTTGAGGCGGTCGTCTCTGCACGGTCGGGCGAAGGGCGCGAAAAGAAGCACCACCCCCCGGTTCTTTTCCTGTTTCCAGGGTCCGTTGGCTATGGTCCGAGCCTGGCTGCGTTCGCAGCCGCCATAGGGAAAGTCGCCCGTGTAAACCCGATCCGATATCCGAGCCTTGCGGCGATACTGGACGGACACAACACCCTCAGCGCCATGGCTGGCGCCGCACTCGAGCAGATAAGCCGCATCCAACCTGCGGGCCCCGTGCGACTTCTCGGCCATTCTCTGGGTGGCGCGGTTGCATTCGAGGTTGCCGCACGGCTCATGAAGGCCGGGCGAACGGTGCGGTTCCTGGGCATCCTCGACACGAGCCTTCTGGACGAGCCGAGCAACCGTTGGGAGACACTTACCCGTACGTTCTATCGTATTCGCACCAACCGCATATCCGCGCATCGGATGGCTTGCAGAGCCCTTGCGAAGATCACCGTCGCCGTGGGCGGCGAAGCGCGTCTGGCCAGGATTCTGGACAGATTTGCCAATGGAGAGTTCAACCCGACGATCTTCAGGACCAAACTGGAACTGCAGGAGGTTTTAAGGGCGAAGTCATTCTTCCAATGGCTTGAGGCACCGAAACCGGCTCTGCCCCTCTCCGGTACCTTGTTCCGATGTCGCAGGGAGGGAATGCCGCGGGCCTTGGGCTGGGACAGCGTCTTGGCACACCTGGACGTCATTTCGATCACGGGCAGCCACATCGACCTTGTCGTCGAACCAAACCTTGCCACCAACCGTCCGCTTATCGAGACGGCCATCGTGCAGACCTATTCCCCCGCCGAATCTCGCAAAAGGGAGGACTTGTCATCGACATAATTCCGGAATTCAGCAAGGACATGCTGACGCTCGATGCCCGCGCGGAGGTCGATCGCATCGTTGACACCTTGCGCACTCAGGTTCTCGGCACCCTGCATCGTCGCGGCGTGGTTGTCGGTCTTTCCGGCGGTATCGACAGCTCCGTCGTCGCGACCTTGTGCATGCGCGCGTTCGGGAAAGACAAGGTCCTGGGACTGTTCATGCCGGAGCGGGATTCTTCCGGCGACTCCCTGAGACTTGGCCGCCGCGTCGCGGCACAGCTTGGCATTGAAAGCGTCCTTGAGGACATAGCACCGGCACTGGAGGCCATTGGGGCCTACCGCCGGCAGATCGATGCGATCCAGACCGTCGTTCCCGACTATGGGGAAGGGTGGAAATGCAAGCTGGTGATCGCGTCGGTTCTGGAGAGCAGCGGGCTCAATATAACCCGCCTCACGGTCCAGGATCCGCAGGGTAAAGTAGATACCGTGCGTCTGCCGCCAGCTGCCTATCTGCAGATCGTTGCTGCGACAAACTACAAGCAGCGCCTGCGCAAGATGACGGAATACTATCACGCCGACCGCCTCAAATACGCGGTTGTCGGCACTCCAAATCGCCTCGAGTACGACCAGGGCTTTTTCGTCAAGCAGGGCGACGGAGCCGCCGACGTGATGCCGATCGTTCACCTTTACAAAACCCAGGTTTATCAACTCGCGGAATATCTCGAGGTGGATGATGAAATCCGGCAGCGGCCACCGACCACCGACACCTTTTCCATGACCCAAAGCCAGGAAGAATTCTATTTCGCGCTGCCCTATCACCTGATGGATCTATGCCTCTACGGCCTGAACCACGGGGTCGCCAGCAATGAGCTCGCGGCGGTTGCTGGCCTCACCGAGCCCCAGCTTCAGAAAGTGTTCAAGGACATCGAAGCGAAACGAAGGGCGGCCCACTATCTTCACGCGCGGCCTTTGCTGTCCGCGGAAGGCGGAGATTGACCGAGCATGTGCGGCATCGCTGGAATCGTGGCGCTGAATGCCACAGCGGCTTCTCCTTCGCGGCAGGCGCTGATGCAGATGATGGGCGCGCTGGCGCATCGCGGTCCCGACGGGCGCGGTCTCTACCGGGACAGACGCGCGGGGCTGGCGCATGTGCGCCTGTCCATCGTCGATCTTTCCAGTGGCCAGCAGCCGATGGCGGATACAGGCGATACGACGTGGATCGTGTTCAACGGCGAGATATTCAACTACGTCGAATTGCGTGAAAAACTCACGGCACTCGGCCACCGCTTCCGAACCCGCAGCGACACGGAGGTCGCGCTGCACGCCTATCGTGAGTGGGGAGAAACGGCCTTCGAGCGGATGAACGGCCAATGGGCAATTGCGATCTGGGATTCAGTGGCCAATCGTCTCATATTGTCGCGCGACCGCTTCGGCATTTGCCCGCTGTATTTCAGCGAGCATGCGCACCGGCTTTATTTCGCCAGCGAAGTGAAAGCCATTTTCGCGGCCGATCGAACCATACCTCGCGCCCTTGATCCAGCCGGCATCGATCAGACGTTCACGCTCTGGACGGTCGTTCCGCCGCAAGGAGTTTTCCACGGAATCAACGAACTCGAGCCGGGTCATGTCCGCATCTATCAGGATGGCACCGTTCGTGAGCGGATTTTTTGGCAGCCTTCCTATCCCGACAATTTCGGATCGCGGCAGGGCGAGTTCACCGGGTCCAGCGATGACGCGGTGGACCGCGTGTCTAGCGCTCTTGAGGCCGCGACGGCGCTCAGAATGGTGCGCGCCGACGTGCCTGTCGGGTGCTACCTCTCCGGAGGGCTGGACAGTTCGCTTGTGGCCGCGCTCGCGAGGCGCTTCGCGGGCGAGCGCTTCCAAACCTTCTCCTTGCGTTTTGCCGACGCCGAATATGACGAGACCCGCTTCCAGCGAATGGTTGCCGAGGCGACCGGCAGTGAGCACCATGAAGTGGTCGTTTCGCGCAGAGATATAGCCGGAACCTTTCCGGAGGTAATCCGACACACCGAACGCCCGATACTGAGGACTGCCCCGGCGCCACTCTTCCTGCTCTCGCGCCTGGTGCGTGAGCGTGGAATCAAGGTCGTGCTGACCGGCGAAGGCGCTGACGAAATGTTCGCCGGCTACGACCTGTTCCGCGAAGGCAAGGTCCGCCGCTTCTGGGGGCGCCACCCGACTTCGACACGACGCTCTCGGCTCCTGGAACGCCTTTACCCCTATCTCACCCGCTCGCCGGTGCAACAGCAGGCGATGGCGCGTCAGTTCTTCGGGCGAAATATTCAGGCTTACGACGCGCCGGGCTTTGCTCATGAAACCCGCTGGCAAACCACCAGGGCCATCAAGCGCTTGTTTACGGCCGATATGCGGGCTCGAACGCAGGGCCGCGACGCCGTGTCCGAGTTGCTCGCCCGTCTGCCCGCGCAGTTTGCCCGTTGGAGTCCCCTTGCGCAGGACCAGTATCTCGAGGTGCAAACACTGATGTCGGGCTATCTGCTCTCCTCGCAAGGCGACAGGATGCTGATGGCTCACTCCGTCGAGGGGCGCTTCCCGTTCCTGGACGATGAACTTGTGAGGCTCGCGAATTCGCTGCCACCCTCCTTCAAACTCCGCGGCCTCGACGAAAAGCACGTGCTGAAGCGCATGGCGGCACCCATCCTGCCCTCCGAGATCGTAGCCCGCAAGAAGCAGCCCTTCCGCGCGCCCAACGCGCTTTGCTTCGTCGGCGCAGACGCTCCGGATTACGCTCGCGAGGCCGTTTCGCAGACGGCCCTGCGCGAGGCGAATGTCTTCGATCCAAAGGGGGTCACGCACCTGCTTGCCAAATGCCAGGCCAGAACTGGCGATGGCGACCTGTCCAATGCCGACAACATGGCGCTGGTCGGCGTGTTGTCGACCCAACTTCTTCATCAGCAGTTCGTCGCGGGTTGTCCCAGTGCAACGCTCGAATGCACGCTCAGCGTCGACGTCGACTGCGAACATCGGGAAGAGCGCCTGTATGTTGCATGATGCCGTACCATTGCTGCATGACTACCTCGCCCATTCCGCCGTCCGACACGGAAGTAAGGTGGCGCTGGTGTGCAACAAGCAGCGTGTCACCTACCTCGAACTCGAAACGCGAGCCAACGCGATCGCCCGGGACCTGGCCGCATGCGGAGTCGTTCGCGGTGATCGCGTGATGATCTTCGCCGACAACACCGTCGAGACGGTGGTTAGCTTCTGGGCGGTGCTAAAGGCGAATGCGGTGGTGTGCATCGTCAACCCGCTCACCAAGAGCGACAAGCTCGATTATCTGCTCAACGACTGCCGGCCGACGGCGCTCATCACGGACGGCCATCTGCAAGCGATCTTCCGCGAGCCGGCGCGCGGCTGCCCGTCACTTCTGCGGGTGATCGTATCGGGACCGATCGACGACGTCGAACTCGCCCAGCTGCCGTTTGCCGTGCGCTGGGACGCCGCCCTCGCCAATGGCGCGGATACGCCGCCGGCACGGCAGTGCATCGATGTTGATCTGGCAGCCATCATCTACACGTCCGGGTCGACGGGCGAACCCAAGGGCGTGATGCTGACGCACAGAAACATGATGGCCGCGTGCGCGTCTGTCGCTTCCTACCTCGCGATTGCCGAGGACGAGGTGATCCTCAATGTCCTACCCCTCGCCTTCGATTATGGACTGTACCAGATGATCATGGCTTTTCGTACCGGCGCCCGGCTGGTGCTCGAACGCTCGTTCGCTTTCCCGGCACAGATCCTCGGGTTGATCAGGCAGGAGGGAGTTACGGGCTTTCCCGGCGTGCCCACAATCTTTGCCGCACTCTCCGAACTCAGGTCCCTCAAAGACCAGGATTTCTCGAGCATCCGCTACGTCACAAACACTGCGGCAGCCCTACCCCTCAAGCATATTTTCATGCTTCGCGAGCTGTTTTCGGGTGCACGCATCTATTCGATGTACGGTCTCACCGAATGCAAACGTTGCACCTATTTGCCGCCAGAGGACCTCGAGCGAAAGCCATTGAGCGTAGGGATCGCAATCCCGAATACGGAGATGTGGATCGTTGACGAGCATGACAGGCGGATAGGCCCAGGCGTTGTCGGCCAACTCGTCATTCGCGGCGCAACGGTGATGAACGGGTATTGGGGCAAGCCCGAGGCAACGGCCAGGAAACTCAAACCCGGCCCGCTGCCCGGCGAGCAGGTCCTATACACCGGCGACTACTGCCGGATGGATACGGAGGGTTACCTCTACTTCGTTGGCCGTGGGGATGAGATCATAAAGTCGCGAGGCGAGAAGGTGGCGCCAAGGGAAGTGGAAAATGTACTGATGGACATTCCAGGAGTCCGAGAAGCGGCTGTCATAGGTGTTCCCGACGAGCTCCTCGGGCAAGCGGTGAAAGCTTTTGTGGTGATGGAGCATGGAAGAGCCATTGGCGAAAGGGAACTGCAGAAGGAGTGCCAGAAGCGTCTGGAAAACTTCATGGTCCCGAAATCCATCGTCGTTGTGGCGAACCTGCCGATGACGGACACGGGAAAACTCAAGAAAACGGCGCTGTCATGATACGGGGCCAGAACCAAGTCGCTGATTTAATGGTGACGCCACGGAGGACGAATTCATGTTGACCATCAAGGAACGCACCGGAATCTACAGCGAGCAGATTCGTAGTTTCTTGGTTTCGAATTTCTACGTCAGCGACGTCAAGGCATTGCTGGATGACGCATCCTTGCTCGATCAAGGCATTGTCGACTCGACGGGTGTGCTTGAGATTATCGGCTTCATCGAGGAGACCTTTGGCATTACCGTCGAGGATAGCGAACTTCTGCCTGAAAACCTCGATTCCATCCAGGGGATCGAGCAATACATCATCCGCAAAATGAACTGATGGGTAAGCGTAACGCCCAGAGCAGCCCCGTATTTGGTCTGATTGTCGCAGGATTCATGCCTGCGTCTTGACTTGCCCCAGAACCACCCGGCCCTCGCCCGCTTCGTTCGAGACCGAACGGATGTTCTCGAATGCCTTGCTGCGTTCCAGCAGACCCGCTACCTGTCGGTCTTGGCCAAGCCCGACCTCGAAGAGCAGGATGCCGCCACGCCGCAGGTATCGCGGTGCGTCTTTCAGTACGCGCATATGAATGCTCAGGCCGTAAGGGCCGGCTGCAAACGCCTCGCGCGGCTCAAGCTCGATCAGATGGGCGCGGTCGCCCTCGAGCCGCTTTTCAGAAATGTAAGGCGGATTGCAGACGATTACGTCGATAGTTCCGTCTAACCCAAGGCCGATGAGAGAGTCGAACAAGTCGCCCTGAAGCACCGAAAGACGCTCAGCCATGCCGTGATGTGAGGTGTTGCGGCGTGCCGTTTCGACGCATTCATCGGTGAGATCGCTTGCCCAGACAAGGGCGCTGGGCACATGGTAGGCGATCGCGCACGCCAGATTCCCAGTGCCGCAGCACATATCAACTATGCGCGGAGCCGGCAGGTTCATCTGATGCAACACACCAAGCGCGGTCTTGCCGAGCAACTCGGTCTCAGGTCTGGGGACGAGCGCACCGGGCGAAACCAGCAGTTCAAGTCCCATGAACATGGCGCGGCCGGCGCCATAGGCATCAGCTACACTGAACTCTTTGCTCATGGCCGACCCCATCGCTTGATCTCCCCAGTATAGATCTGCGGCGCTCATGCGCCAGCCAAACCTGCTCCGAAATCATGAATTCTCAAGCCTTTCCTTCGAAAAACTGCAGGCACAAACTCGGTGCATCGCACTTCTGACGCTCATTGACCGATTGCAATCTCAGGTCGCCAAAGATGGAGAGAGAGGTGCTGCTCATGCTTTGAAGAGCCAATGGCGCGGTACGGCGGCTTTTAGATTTTGTGGATCGTGGAGAGGGGTAAACGCCTATCCAACTCTGATGGAGCGGAGGCGCGGACCGCAGCTCCATTGACGCGCTAATCTTCGGCTCCGGTAATTCAGCAAGTGGTCGGTGGAAGCGCCTCCGCTCCAGCATCAGCCTCACCTTGCTGCATGGAGAGGTTACCTATAGGTTTGCGGACATGTCGAAACAACTGTCCGAAGGTCTCGGATCGACATCTCATTTCCGGTCAATCGCAGAGAGGGGCCGTGAGCGAAAGCGTGAGTGTTCTGATTGTTGAGGATCAATGGCTAGTCGCGCAGGACACTGCCGCGCGGCTGCGTCGCGCCGGTTATCAGGTGGTCGGACCTGTGCCGTCGGTATCCGCCGCTCTGCGTCTTGTCGAATCGGACAAGATTGACGTGGCGTTGCTAGACATCCAGCTGAACGGTGAAACGGGTCTGCCGGTGGCGAGGATATTGCAGGCGCGAGGCATCCCCTTTGCCTTCTTGTCGGGATTTGGCCCCGCCGACGTTCCCGCGGCTTTCCGCGACTGCAGATTCCTGCCGAAGCCGGCAACCGATGCTGTCATCCTTGCTGCTGTCAGCGAGTTGGCGTCCCTGCGCACAGCTTCGCGCTGACATTCGCTCCGCCGCATTATTACCGGAGTTGCGCCCTGGCGACCTGGTAGGCCGGACGAGGTCAGTCTCACAAAGGGCAACATTGGCGCTTTGGCCATGAGGACGGCGGACTACGACCGGCGAGGACGGAAATTCAGCGTTCAAAAAGCATCCGCCGGGGTTCCACTTCTCGGCCTGTTGGCGGCGATTTGGACTTAGGTCCGATCCCGGTCGCCAGAGGTCGGATTGCGGAACATCTGCCAAGGACCCACGTTCGGGGTTTGAGCACGGAGGTGCCGGCCGATCTCGAAGCGCAAGTTTCACGGGCAACTGTTGGGGAGTGTCGTAGTGCCGATTTCAAACGATATGGGGGACGAGTACCTGGAACTGGAATGTCCAAACTGTTCTCATGTCATCATAAAAAAGGGATCGTGGTTGAAGGTGATATCCAACTTCAACTGCACCCAATGCCATGCAAAAATCAGAATTGGTTATATGACCAAGCTCGCGCTTTTCGAGAAAAAAAGGCAAAGCATGAACCCGGCTGCGCAGTGAGAGTCCTAGCGGCCCGACAGTCGTTTGGGGTGGTGCGTTGAACCGTCGGGCCTGACCGGCCCGATGGCGGGGGAGCCAGGCCGGCTGGGTGAATCGTATACATTAGATCGTGCTTATCAAGCCCAAATACGCGGCGCGACATCGCCTGGTGACGCAACGGTGAACCCCGCGCCCGTATACGCGCTAGCAGGAACGTCGGCGGTCAACATGCCGCTCATTCGTAGAGAGTGCGAACAGCTTCATCAAACAACTCCACCTCGGCTTCAACCTTTTCAGCCGCTTTATCGACCTTGTCGAAACGCTTCAGCATTCGATTGTGGAGCATGGACAAGCGTGCCGCATGGTAGACCACGCTGCGCTTGTAACCTTCAGAGTCGAGTGGTTCGAACAACATTGTCATGGCAGAAATCCTCAATGTTTTTCGTCCTGCAATCCTTCCCTAGTAAACCGCCAGTTAACTCTTTCGTTCCGCTGGTGATGCGAAGGCGCCCGAATGAATAACTCGTTGCGCTGTCTCCAGACTGCACGAGCGTGCTTCGTCTGTCTGAGGTTGGGCCCCAAGGCTTGCGCTTGCCTCGCCTGTTCGGCTCATGCTGCGTCAGTCACGACATCGACGGCCAGCTTCAGTTCAATCGCTTTGGGCGTGAGTTGAATACCGGCGCTGCCAAAAATTGCCGAATGATCATCCTGCTGTGGTGGGACCGCCGAACCCGTCAGGAGCGACGAACCGAGCCGGCTTGGATAGTCGCCCCGCCGCAAGGACGCGAGCGATCGAAGATCACGTCGGCAGGTGCTCTGCCCTCTCTAGGAAGCCGGCGCCGCGCGCACTTACTGAAAAAACCCAAACAGAATAAGAGCGAGAAAGGCAAACAGCAGCGCTGCAGCCGCTAGCAACACACCTTTGTTGGAGCCGCGCCGAGGTTGAGGGTCAGGCACGAGTTTTTTCCGGTTTGGGAGTTCATTCATTGGACATTAATTTGCGGCTGCAAATTAGGTTCCGCTCATGCTTGAATGCCTACAATGCCGCCCCACAGCGCCCTACAGGCGCACGACCTTCGCTAGCCCTAGGCGTATCCGCTGGCCTTCTGCAAAGGACAACGCGAACGATTCCTGATTGAATGACCTGGCAATTTCCTGATCTTTCTCAACCACGCGGACGAACCATTCGCCGCAGGTTTCTGTCACTTCGACGCAAGGCACGGCCTTGCGGAATGGAACCACGTTATCCATCACAGCCGACCTACGAGCAATGGCAACATCGGTCTTGTAAGGCCACCGAATTCGGGGTTTCAATAAAAAAGTCGATACGGAGCAGGAGCGGCTCGCCGTGGAGGGCATGGCGAAGCTTCTGAAGCGGTTTGTCTGACCGACTGTCTAACCAGGTTGTCTACCCTCGACGCAAAGCCTTGTTCATCAAGGCGACTGGTAGGCCCGGAGGGCGAACGAAAATCGTCGATTTTGTTGGGTTTTTCGCGGCAAAAATCAGAAATCTTCCCGCATCGTTCCGTATGGTTCCGAGGACGGCCAAAGCACCGAACGCTCGGTGTTTGCCTTCAGATGGAGCACGAATAGCGAAACTTCCAGGCAGCCATCACCCTACTACACTAAAAGATGTTCACGACCTTCCCGAACCCCTTAGTTCCGTTTGCCGAGGCAGCCGGCACCTGGCCGAGCCCGATACCCGTCAGCCTGAAGCCAGCCTGACCGGTTGGCTCTTCGGCTGCCGCGCTGAAAGCAACGTCGCGAACTGGTCCACGGCCTGTGCGGCCAGCCCAGGCCCGTTGGATCCAAAAGCTTGCCGTCGGCAAAATCGCTGTCGCTGCCATAGACGACGCTCGGCACCCTCAGCGCCGAATAGAAGCCGAACGGCGGGCGAAGCTGGTGTTCGACCACCAGCGCGTGGCGCTGGCCGCCTCCCGTCGCGCCGATCAGGACTGGGCGATCGACGAGTGCCAGCGGATCGATGAGGTCGAACAGGCCAGCATAGGAACCATTATAGACCGGCGTCGTCACGATCAGCGCGTCGGCTTGTTCGACCGCGGCCACCACATCCAGCGCCTCCGGCGTCGATTCCTTACGCGTGAACGCAGCACCCAGACCGCGGCCGGCATCGACGAGATCGAGGAAATTCACTGTGACCGACAGTTTTTCGCGCAGTGCCTCACCCAGATGATGCGCCAGCCTCCGTGATTTCGACGGCCTATGGGTGTTGCCTGACAACACGACGATGTTCTGGCGCAGCCGTTCGACATGGAAATTCGTGGTCTCTCTCATCTGTGCGAAATGATTGGAGACTCTGACGGGGCCGCCGGCCCCGCCAGTCCACAGCTGACCGTCAGGCGGCGCGCAGAGGCCGCGTCAGCGGGATCGGTGCGGCCGGCTCGGAACGCGGCACACGGCCTTCGACCGGATGGCTCGGATCGTTGAACCCATGCGTCGAGGCATGGCCGGCGGTGACGAGGCGGTCGACAAAGGCCTCGTCCTCGGCGGTCAGCCTGAAGTCCAGCGCCTTGGCGTAGCTGTCCCACTGTTCCTCAGTGCGCGGACCGGCGATCGCCGCCGTGATCAGCCGGTTGTTGAGCACCCAGGCCAGCGCGAAATCGGCGGCCGAGACACCGCGCGACTTTGCGTGCGCCGCGATCTGCCTGGCGATCTCGATCGATTCCGGGCGCCACTCGGTCTCGGCGATACGCTTGTCGCCACGCCCGGCCCTAGTGTCGGCGGCTGGCGCCTGGTTGGGCTCGTATTTGCCGGTCAGCACGCCGCGCGCCAGCGGGCTGTAGGAGACGACACCAAGACCAAAATAGGCTGCCGCCGGCAGTTGCTCGGCCTCGGCGGTGCGGTTGACGATGTTGTAGAGCGGCTGGCTGGCCACCGGCCGGTCGATGCCGAGTTCATCGGCGAGATGCGCGACTTCGGCGATGCGCCAGCCACGGAAGTTCGACACGCCGAAATAGCGCAGCTTGCCCTGGCGGATCAGGTCGGCGATGGCCCGCACCGGCTCCTCCAGCGGCGCATCGAAGACGGCGCGGTGGAAATAGAACAGGTCGATGTAGTCTGTTCCCAGGCGCCTCAGACTGTTCTCGACGGTCTGGATCACCCATTTGCGTGAATGGCCGCCGAGATTGGGACCCTTGTCATGCGAGTTGACGAATTTGGTCGCCACCACCCAATGATCGCGCGTCGCCTTGATGCCGCGGCCAACAACTTCCTCGGACTTGCCATTGTGGTAGACGTCGGCGGTGTCAATGAAATTGACGCCTTGCTCGCGCGCCTTGTCGATGATGCGGTGCGCGACCGTCTCCTCGGTCGGCCCGCCGAACATCATGGTGCCAAGGCTGAGCGGGGAAACCTTCAGGGCGCTGCGGCCGAGATAGCGGTAATCGGACATTGTTTTGCTCCGTTGAACTTTCAGTTGAGGGTTGGTTCGGCGTAGTGGCAAGCGACGTGATGCCCCGCCGCGATCGCCCGGAATGCAGGCTCCTGCGAACGGCAGAGATCCGTCGCCAGCGGGCAGCGCGTGTGGAAACGGCAACCGCTGGGGATGTTCTGCGGGCTCGGCAGATCGCCATGGATCGGCGCTGCCTGACGCCGGCGCACCGGGTCCGGCACGGCGTCCATCAGTGCGCGCGTGTAGGGATGTTTTGGCGAGGTCCACAGCGTCGCATTGTCGGCGCTTTCGACGATGCGTCCGAGATACATGACCAGCACCCGGTCAGCGAAATAGCGGACCACCGACAGATCATGCGAGATGAACAGGTAGGACAGGCCGAGCTGCCGTTTCATGTCGACCAGCAGGTTGAGGATCTGGGCCTGGATCGAAAGGTCGAGTGCCGACACCGGCTCGTCGCAGACGACCAGTTCCGGATTGAGGATCAGTGCCCGGGCGATGCCGATGCGCTGGCGCTGACCACCGGAAAATTCATGCGGGTAGCGGCCAAGCGAATCCTTGGGCAGACCGACGCGCTCGATTATATCCTCTACAATCTTGCGCCGCTCGGCCTTGTTGCCGATGCTATGGACTTTCAGCGGCGCGGTCAGGATGTCGCCAATCGTGTGGCGCGGGTTGAGCGACGCGAACGGATCCTGGAAAATCATCTGGATGTTGCGGCGCGCCGCCTTCAGCCGGCGGGCGTCGAGAACGGTGATGTCGGTGCCGTTGAACTCGATCTTGCCGCTGGTCGGATCGACCAGCCGCATGATCGTCTTGCCGAGGCTCGATTTTCCGCAGCCGCTTTCGCCGACGAGGCCAACCGTTTCGCCGCGTCCGACCTCGAGCGAGACGCCGTCGACGGCGCGCAACGCACCACCCTGAGCATGGAAATGCGTGGAGAGGTCAGAGACCGAGAGCAGCGCCATGCGCAACCTCCGGAATGAAGCTGTAGGGGCAGGCGACGAGGCGATCCTCGCTCACCTCGACGAGGTCGGGCACGAAATGGGCGCAGCTATCGCGCGCCACCGCGCAGCGCGGCCGGAACGGGCAGCCTTTCTCGCCAGCGGCCGAGACGATGCTGCCGGGTATCTCCGTCAGCCTGGCGTCGCGGTAGTGCAGATTGGTCTTCAGCCTTGGCGAAGCGGCCAGCAGGCCGCGCGTATAGGGATGGAGCGGGGTTCTGAACAGCGCGCCGGGCAGCGCCTGTTCAACCTTGCGTCCTGCATACATGACGACGACCTTGTCGGCCCACTGCGCGACGACGCCGAGATCGTGGGTGATGAGCACGACAGCCATCGACAGTTCGCGGCGCAGCGTATCGAGCAGGTCGAGCACCTGCGCCTGGATGGTCACATCCAGCGCCGTCGTAGGTTCGTCGGCAATCAGCAGGCGCGGACGGCAGGCAACGGCAATGGCAATCATGACTCGCTGGCGCATGCCACCGGAAAGCTGGTGGGGATAGTCGTCGATGCGCCGCTGCGGATCGGGAATACGCACCAGATTGAGAAGCTCGATGGCACGGTTCCGCGCTGCCTTGCCGCGTATGCCTTCGTGCAGCGTCAGTACCTCGGTGATCTGCCGGCCGATGGTCAGCACCGGGTTGAGCGACGTCATCGGCTCCTGGAAGATCATGGCGATCTCGCGCCCGCGCAGGTTCCGCATCGCCTTCTGGTCGAGACCGAGCAGATCCCTGCCGGCGAACTCGATCCTTCCATTGGGGATCTTCGCCGAGCGCGGCAGAAGCTGCATCAGGGCAAGTGCTGTCAGCGATTTGCCGGAGCCCGATTCGCCGACGATCGCCAGCGTCTCGCCTTCGCCGACCTCGAAACTCAGCCGGCTGACCGGCTCGGTGCTCGGGAAGCGAACCGTCAGATTGTCGACCTTGAGCAAAGCAGCGGCCATCTCTAGCGCTCCTGCAAGAAGCGCGGGTTGAGCGCGTCGTTGAGGCCGTCGCCGATCAAGTTCAGCGCCAGCACGGTGAAGACGATCGCAAGCCCCGGCAGTGCTGTCAGATACCAGGCGGTGCGGATCAACTCCCTGCCCGCTCCTATCATCGAACCCCAACTGACGACATTGGGATCGCCGAGGCCCATGAAGGACAGCGCCGATTCCATCAGGATTGCGGTTGCCACCATCACCGACGAGGTCACGATCAAAGGCGGCAGCGCGTTTGGCAATATCTCCCGAAAGATGATGCGGGCATGGCCATAGCCGAGGCTGCGCGCGGCCATGACGAAATCCTTTTCGCGAATGGCGCGGAATTCGGCGCGGGTCAGCCGCGCCACCGTCGGCCAGGTGATGACGGCGATCGCCACCGTCACGACAAGCGCCGTCGGTTGCGCGATCGCCACCATGACGACCAGAAGCACGAAGCTCGGTATGGTCTGAAAGATCTCGATCAGGCGCACCAGCACGTCATCGATCCAGCCGCCGAAATAGCCGGCGGTGGCGCCGACAAGGATGCCGAAGCTCAGGCCAAGTGCTGTCGCCACCAGGCCGACGAACAGCGAAATCCGCGCACCGTGCAGAATGCCGGAAAGCACGTCGCGGCCCATGGAATCGGTGCCCAGCGGAAAGCCAGGATTCTGCCCCGGCCAAAGGAAGGGCCGCGCCACCATCGACAGCGGATCGGCCGGATAAACGACGGGCGCCAGCAATGCTGCGAGCACGACCAGCGACAGGAACACCACGCCGAACATGGCGTTGGGATTGCGGAGGAAAATCCTCAGCGCCCGGCCGCCGGCTGCAATCGGTACCGACGCCGCAGAGGCGGAGCGCGCGTCGGGCGCGTGAAGATTGCTCCAGCTCTTCGCCTCGGGTTCAGCCGGTGCCGCAGGCTCGCGAGCCTCGGCATAGGCGCGGCGGGAGCGGGCGTCGCCCGCGACGAAATCGGTTGAAGCCATTCAGCGCACTCCGATGCGGGGATCGAGCCAGGCGTGCAGCAGATCGACCGTCGCATTGGCGACGATGACCAGCAGCGACGACAGCAGCAGGATGCCGAGCAGCACCGTGAAATCGCGGCCCATGACCGCCTCGAAGGCGAGGCGCCCGAGGCCGGGCCAGGAATAGACGGTCTCGACAACCACGGCGCCGCCAAGCATGCCGCCGACATGCATGCCGGCCATGGTGGTGATGGGGATCAGCGCGTTGCGCAGGACATGGCGGATGGTGATGATGGTTGGCGACAAGCCCTTGGCGGCGGCGGTGCGCACATAGTCCTGCGATTGGACTTCCAGCATCGCCGCACGCGTCAGCCGCGCATAGATCGCCACGTAGAACAGTGCCAGCGACAGCGCCGGCAGGATCATGTAGCGCACCTTGTCCCACAGGCCGGCGAGACCGGTCAGATTGCTGCCGATGGTTCCCGAACCGCCGCTCGGCAGCCAGCCGAGCTTGACCGAGAACAGCACGATCAGCATCAAGCCGATCCAGAAGCCCGGGATCGAATAGAACAGCAGCGAAACGACCGAAAGCAGACGATCCGGCAGGCGTCCCGAAAACACCGCCATCAACGATCCGAGGACGAGACCGAGTGCGATGGCGATACTCAGCGCCACCGCCATCAGCAACAGTGTGCCCGGCAGCCGCTGGCCGATCAGGTCGGCGACCGGCATGCCGTAGCGCGGCGAAAAGCCGAGACTGAAATGCGCCAGGTTGTAGAGATAGTTGAACAGCTGGACGAGCAGCGGATTGTCGAGCCCGAAGCGCTCGCGCAGCGCAGCCATGGTTTCCACCGTGGCCGAACCGGCCTCGCCGGCCATGACGTCGGCAGCATCGCCCGGCGCAAGCTGCAGCAGGAAGAAGTTCAGGATGACGATGCCCAGAACGGTTGGCACCGCCTGGATGGCCGTGCGCCGGAAGGTTCTGCCAATGCGCGTCAGGGTCGACATCGTTTTCGCTATCCCGGCTGTGGCTGACGATGCGGGTTTACTGTTTCCCGGAAGTTCCGTGCTTTTTAGTTGACAAGATTATAGACGTTGTCAAACCTGATCTAAGAAATTTTGTTCTGCAAATGGCGAAACTGCAGAATAGAATTTTGTTTCATGCTACAAAAAAAGCCATTTGAAGTATGAAATCTTAAGTGCGGGAGCGCGGCGGCCAAATCTTTTCACAAACGGGCCGGCTCTTGGAACGATGGATTTTTCACCCGGCTGCCGACGACCGGCCGATTGATGCCGGCAGCAAAAAAGGACCAGGGCACCATGTCTCATTTCCTCACTCCGAACCGCCGCAGGTTCCTCGGCCTTTCGGCGACAGTGCTCGGAGCCACCCTGTTGCCCGCATCGCGCAATGCCTACGCAGCCGAGCCGAAACAGGGTGGGACGGCGACGCTGCTGCTCTCGGCCGAGCCGCCGGTGCTGACGACGATCGCCCACACCGCATTCAATTCGGTCTACGTCTCGGCAAAGACCACCGAGGGCCTGCTGACCTATGATTTCGATCTCACGCCGCGGCCATCGCTGGCCAGGCAGTGGTCGGTCAGCGACGATGGCCTGCAATACACATTCAAGCTGCGCGAAGGCGTGAAGTGGCATGACGGCCAGCCATTCACCGCTGCCGACGTCGCCTATTCGATCGCCACGATTAAGGAGGTTCATCCGCGCGGCCGCAACACCTTCCTCAACCTTGTCGATATCCAGACGCCGGATCCGCTGACCGTGACGCTGGTTCTGTCGAAGCCGGCACCTTACCTGATCACGGCGCTGGCCGCGGCCGAAACGCCGATCGTGCCGAAGCATCTTTATGACGGCAGCAAGGCCGCCGAGAATCCGGTCAACACGGCTCCGATCGGCACCGGCCCATTCGTCTTCAAGGAATGGGTCCGCGGCAGCCACATCGTCTACGAACGCAACCCCGGCTATTGGGATGCACCGCGCCCCTATCTCGACCGGCTGATCGTGCGTTTCATTCCGGACGCCTCGGGACGCGCACTGGCGCTCGAGACCGGCGAGATCGACCTGGCGCCGGCAACGCCGATCCCGTACAGCGATTTGCAGCGCTTCGAAACGCTGCCGCATATCGGCTTCGAGAAGCAGGGTTACCAGTATTCCAACGGCATCAGCCGGGTCGAGTTCAACCTGGAGAAACCCTATTTCCAGGATGTTCGCGTCCGCCGCGCCTTCGCCCATGTCATCGACCGCGACATCATCCGCGACACCATCAACTACGGCTATGGCGCGACCATTCCGGGCCCGATCAATCCCAATCTGAAGAAGTGGTTCGTCGCCGACCTGAAGACCTATCCGGTCGACATTGCTGCCGCCGAGAAACTGCTCGACGAAGCAGGCTTGCAACGCGGTGCCGACGGCACCCGCCTCAACCTTGTCCACGACTATGTCCCGAGCGGCGAGACCTACAAGCGCGGCGCCGACTACATCAAGCAGGCGCTGTCCGCGGTCGGGATCGCGGTCACCGTGCGCAGCCAGGATTTCGCCACCTACACCAAGCGCATCTACACCGACCGCGATTTCGACTTCACCTTCAACGGCATGAGCAATCTGTTCGACCCGACGGTCGGCGTGCAGCGCCTCTACTGGTCGAAGAATTTCAAGCCGGGCGTGCCGTTCTCGAATGGCTCGAAATACAGCAACCCCAAGGTCGATGAACTCCTTGAAGCGGCCGCTGTCGAGGTCGACCACGAAAAGCGCTTCGAGCAATGGGCCGCGATCCAGCAGATCCTGGTCGAGGACCTGCCCGACATCGGCATCGTCAGCCAGCCGGAAATCACCCTCTACAACAAGCGCATCGCCGACCACACGGTGGGCGCCGAGGGCAATGCCGGCTCCCTCGCAACAGCCCACATCGTCGCCTGATCCGCCAAACCCGTGCGCGGTCTTCACGCACGGGTTCCCTGCCTCCATCCGAGAAAGTTCGCCATGACGCTCGCCCATAAGCCTGGTTCCATCGTCGGCACGCCCTTCTTCAGGGCGCCCACCGATTATCCCGACAGCCCGCTGTCGAAAGCGCTTCAGCAGCCGGTGCTGCTCGGGCTGTTCCTGCCGATCCAGGCCGGTGGTTGGACCAACTCGACCCTGGAGCGTTCGACCGACTGGCGCTTCGACTACAATCGCGACCTGACGCTCAGGGCGGAAGAGCTTGGCTTCGACCTTGTCTTTGCCCTCAGCCAATGGCTGCCCAAGGGTGGTTATGGCGGTGTCTTCAACGGCCAGGCGCTTGACAGTTTCGTGTCCATCGCAGCCATGGCCGCGATCACCAAGAGGATCATGCTGATCTCGACCATGCATGTTCTCTACGGCCCGTGGCATCCGCTGCATCTGGCGAAATTCGGCGCTACTCTCGACCACATCTCCGGCGGCCGCTGGGGCATCAATGTGGTCACCGGCCATCGCGCCGTCGAACACGAGATGTTCGGCTGGAACCGCATCGAGCATGACCGCCGCTACGAACTCGCCGCCGAGTTTGTCGAAGTGCTGCAGCGGCTGTGGCAGGACGACGAGAATTTCTCCTTCTCCGGAGAATCGAGCTGGAAGCTCAACGGCGGCTTTGTCACGCCGAAGCCGAATTACGGCCGGCCGATCCTGGTCAACGCCACCGGCTCCGACGCCGGCATTTCCTTTGCCGGCCGTTACTCCGACATCGTCTTCGTCACCAGCCCGGCCGGCTCAGACATAGCCAGCGCGCTGGAGGCGCTGCCGGCGCATACCAAGAAGGTAAAGGACGCGGCCCTCGGTGTCGGCCGCACCGTGCGCACGCTGCTCAACCCGCTGGTCATCAGCCGACCGACCGAGAAGGAAGCCTGGGCGGTCGCCGACCAGATCGTCGCCCATGCCGACAGCCGCACGCCGAAAGGCTTCCAGACCTTCAACAGCGACGCCCAGGCCTGGAAAGGTCGAGAAGGCCGTGACGATCCCTACGCCAAGGTCGGCGGCAACATCTATCTCATCGGCACGCCCGAGCAGATCGTCGACCAGTTCGTCAAGCTCAAGGACGCCGGCATCGACGGACTGCAACTGTCCTTCTTCGACTTCAAGCCGGATCTCGAATTCTTCGGCGAGAACATCCTGCCGCTGATGAAGCAGGCCGGCCTGCGCAACGTCTGAGGAGCAATCATGACCACGACTGCGATCTCCGAAATCTGGTACACACGCTGCCCGGTGCCGACGCCTGTCGGACTTGCGGCACAACTCGGGCTTCTCGAGGAAACCTTCCGCAAGGAAGGGATCGAATTGAAGTCGATCATCGACTCGCCCAACCGCGATATCCGCCAAAGCCATTTCAACCACACGCTCGACTGGTCGTTCCGCCACGGCGGCAACGTGCCGCCGATCCGTGCCCGTTCCGAAGGGCGCAAGACGCGTCTCGTCGGCATCACCTGGACCGACGAGTTCCAGGCCATCATCGCCTTGCCCGGCTCCGGCATCAAAACGACCAGAGACCTGAAAGGCCGCCGCTTCGGCATCGCCCGGCGTCCCGAAGGCATCGTCGACTTCATGCGGGCGACGGCGCTGAAGGGCCTGGTATCGGCGCTGTCGCTCGAGGGCCTCAGCCATGCCGACGTCGAGATCGTCGACATCGCGCTGACCGACAGTGTGCTCGACAGCCAGGAAGGGCCATCGTTGTTCGGCCTCAAGCGCAAGCAGGCCTATGGCGAGGAGGCAGCAGCCCTGATCCGTGGCGACGTCGACGCCATCTATGTCAAGGGCACGGCCGGCATCAATGTCGCCAATCTGATCGGCGCCATCCAGGTCGCCGAATTCGGCTTCCACCCGGAGCCCAATATCCGCATCAATTCCGGTTCGCCGCGCGTGCTGACCGTCGACGATTTGCTGGCAAAAGAACGCCCCGATCTGATCGCTCGGCTGATCGAGACGATCCTGCGCGCCAGCGCCTGGGCCGAGGCGCATCCCGACGAGACGCGGCGCTTCGTTGCCCGCGAATCCGGCGCCACCGAAGAGCAGGTGCTGGCGGCCAACGGTCCGGATGTCCACAAACATCTCGGCCTCGGGCTGCAGCCCGAGCTCATCGCGGCGGTTTCCCACTACAAGGATTTCCTGTGCGACTGGGGTTTTCTCGCCAGCGATTTCGACGTCGAGAAATGGGTCGATCGCCGGCCGCTCGATCTGGTGACCATTCGCGCCGCCGCCTGAGAGGAAGCCAGCTTCATGACCTCGACCATTCCCGAGTTTCCACAACTCCTCGACACGGCAGCCGGCCTTGCCAACGACTTCGCGATGACCGCCGCGCATCACGACGCGACCGGGGATTTTCCGTTCGCCAATTTCGACCGGCTTCACCAGGCCGGGCTGCTTGGCCTGGTGACGGCGCGCGAGCATGGGGGCCTCGGTGGCGGGCTGGTGGAAGCCCAGGCAGTGATCGCCGAGATCGGCCGTGGCGAGCCGTCGACGGCGCTGGTGCTGGCCATGCATTACAACAGCCAGTACGCGCTGCGGAAATCCGGCAAATGGCCGCGCCATCTGGTGCAGCGGATTGTCGAGGCCGGCCGCCTCGGCCCTGCTTTGATCAACGCCGCGCAGGCCGAGCCGGGGATCGGCTCGCCCGCTCATGGCAAGCCGCCCGAAACCATTGCCCGGCGCGACGGCAATGTCTGGCGGATATCCGGCCACAAGAATTACGTCACCGGCATTCCCATTCTGAAATGGGTGAACTTGCTGGCGCTGACCGACGAGCCGCAACCGCGCCTCGCCTCGTTCCTGGTGCCGACCAATGCGCCGGGATTGCGCGTCGAAAAGACATGGAATGCCGCCGGCATGCGGGCCACCGCCAGCGACGATGTCATCCTCGACAATGTCGTGGTGCCTGCCGAAGACATTACCGAGGCACAGCCGGCGTCTGAACCGCTGAGGCGTGAAGAAGGGCCGACAGCGTTCTTCTTTTCGCTGATCGGCGCTGTCTACCATGGTGCGGCCCGCGCGGCCCGTGACCGGCTGGCCTCCTTCGTCACCACGCACGCGCCGGCGAGCCTCGGCGCGCCGCTATCGACGGTGCCGCACATCCAGGCGGGGCTGGGCGACATCGAGGTTCGGCTTGCGACCAGCACGCGGCTGCTGCGTTCGCTCGCCGAAGATGTCGATGCCGGCCGACCGGTCGGCACCGACGGCATGACGGTCAGGCATGTCGTCATCGACAATGCCGTTGCCGTCACCTCGCTGGCGCTGGAGCTTGCCGGCAATCCCGGCCTCAACAGAGATTTCCAGCTCGAGCGCCACCATCGCGATACGCTGACCGCGCGCTCGCATGCACCACAGAACCACATGATCCGCACGATCGCCGCCAAAGCGGCGCTCAGCCGCCACGCTGCCCCTCAGGTAGCCGAGCCGCCGGCTGTTGCTGTCAAACCCAGGCTCAAGGCGGTCGGGTGAGCGGCGTCATGGCATCCGAACATGTCGAAGTCGCCATCGTCGGTGGAGGCCCTGGCGGCCTGACACTGGCGCAGGGCCTGAAGAAGAACGGCATCGGCGTCGCCGTCTTCGAGAAGGATCGCGCCCGCACCGACTATGTCCAGGGTTTCCGCCTGCGCATCCGCCAGCGCGGCATCGATTCGCTGATCGCCAATCTGCCGCCGGAACTCTACGAAGCCTTTGTCGCCACGCTCGGCCAGGCGCCGGACCGCAACATCCTGCTCGACGAGAATTTCGAAACCTTGGGCGAGGATGCCTGGGGTGGCGGCAATGCGCAGGGCGAGGTTGACGACACGCATATCGAAAAGTCGGTGAGCCGCATCACGCTGCGCCAGGTGCTGCTGTCCGGCCTCGACGGTGTCGTGCGCCATGGCAAGGTCTTTTCACGCTACGAGGAGCAGCCGGACGGTTCGGTAACAGCGCATTTCGAGGACGGCTCGACAATCCATGCCGATGTGCTGGTCGGCGCCGACGGCGCCCGCTCGCGCGTGCGCCAGCAATTGGTGCCGCAGGCGCGAAGCTTCGACACCGGTGTCAGACGCCTCGCCGGCAAGATGACGCTGCATGCCGCAGCCCTTCACCAGATCTCGCCGCTGCTGCTCGACTACAATGCCGGCATCCGGCCGTCGGAAGGTCACGGGCTGATGGTCACCAGCCATCGCGTCAATGTCGAGGCCTATCGTAGATATGGGCTGATCGGGCTGGACGACGACACCCACAAGGACGTTGCCGGTTTCCATTTCAACAACACCACCAGCTATGTCTGGTGGAACACCGCGTATGAAAAGGATGAGCTCGCCACGGACGATGCGCTGGCAAGGCTCTCCGGCGCCGAACTGCTCGACTTGCTGATCTCGAAGATCGGCCACTGGCACAAGGACATCCTCAACCTCATTCGCTACACCGACCCGTCGACGGTGGCGCTGTTGCACGTCCACAGCTCGGAGCCTGTCGATCCGTGGCCGACGAAACGGGTGACGCTGCTCGGGGACGCCATCCATGCCATGACCTATTTCCGCGCGCTCGGCGGCAACACCGCGATCTATGATGCCGGGCTGCTGGTGCCGGAACTGGTGGCCGCCAGACGCGGCGACAAACCACTCCTCGAAGCCTTGTCGGACTATGAGGCGAGGATGCTGGAACACGGCGCCAATGCGGTGCGGTCTTCGCTGACGGCGATGCAGAAGAATGTCCTCTCAGGCCGCCGCCGTCAAAAGGAAGCCGCCGAATAGCGGCCTCCAAAATCACTCGACAGTTCTTCCTCTACGCCGCGTCCAGGCTGGCCGACTGGAAGTCATGCAACAGGATGGCGATCTCGAAACCGCGGCGTTGCAGCCAGTGCGCCGTCGTCGCGGCGCGGACGCCGAGCAGGTCGTCGATGAGCACGACACGAGCGCCGCGCACGGCGATGGTTCGGTAGGCGACGCCGAGCAACTGCCCGCCCTCCGACGCGATCGAGCCCGGAATATGCGCTTCGGCGAACTCCTCCGGCGTGCGCACGTCGAGCAGGTAGGTCGTCCGCTTGTCGTCCTTCGCCCATGCCGCCGCGGTCGCGGCATCGATGCGCGGAAAGCTGTCGCCTTCGGTAAGTCTTGCGATGTGTTCTCCGGCGAAGCGCTTCGCGTCCTCGCTGGCTGGACCATAAGCGGCAGTCCTGCCGATTTCGGGCGCAAGGCCCGCTTCGCGCCATGCCTTGGTGCCGTCGTGCAGATAAGCAACCTTGTTGGGCACGCCGGCGTCGATCAGCGTCTGTGCGCCGATGATGGCGCGCGGCAAGCCGGCACAGGAGACGATCACCCGCGTGTCCGGCGACGGCACCAGATCGGCGAAACGCAGCACCAGTTCGGCACCCGGCACGCTGATGGCGCCGGGCACATGGTCCTTGTCGAACTCCGCCACCGTCCGGCTGTCGAGGACGATCACGTCGGCGCCCTGGCCCTTGAGTGCCACTAGTTCATCAACGGTGATGACCGGCGTTCCCTTCGCGTCTCGGATCGCCAGCGAAAAATCGACGCCCGGCGTGTCGAAGGTCGGCAAGCCTTCCAAACCGCCTTTCGTCCATTCCGGAATTCCACCGGCCAGTGCGAAAAGCTGGCTGCGACCATGCCCGGACAACCGTTCGACAAGTTGCTCGGCAACGCAGCTGCCGTCATCGGCCAGCACGGTGCGCACCGATTTGCGCGGGATGAAGCGGTCGATCTCCGCTTCGACGTGATCCGCCGGCAGATTGGTGGCAAACAGCGGCGACGCGTATCCGACTGCCGCTCTGTGCCGGATATCCAGCACCGCCAGTTCCTCGCCATCGGCCAGCCATTGGCGAAAAATTTTCGAATCGATCGTGCTCGCGCTCATGAGGCTTTCCTCTGCTGATGTTCGGCAACGCCACGGACCGGACGCGCAAGGCCGAGATTCTCGCGCAGCGTGCTGCCTTCGTAAGCGGTGCGGAACAGGCCGCGCCGCTGCAGCTCCGGGATGACGAGATCGACGAAATCGGTGAGGCCCGTCGGCAGGATCGGCGGCATGACGTTGAAGCCGTCGGCCGCGCCGCCGGTGAACCACTCTTCCATCATGTCGGCGACATCCTTTGGCGTGCCGACGATCTGGAAATGGCCACGTGCACCGGCAACGGCGAGGTACAATTGCCGGATCGTCAGGTTCCGGCTCGCGGCCAATTCGGAAACGACTTTCAGCCGGCTTTTCACCGCATCGGAACTGCCGAGTTCCGGCAATGGTCCGTCGAGCGGATAACCGGAGAGATCCACGCCGCCGAGCAGTCCGGAAACCAGCGCCACGCCGACCACCGGATCGACCAGGCGCTGGATGGCGTCGAACTTGCCCTCGGCTTCAGCACGTGTCGGCGCGACGACCGGAAAGACACCGGGCATGATCTTCAAGCTGTTGGCGTAGCGGCCAAACGAGCCCAGCCGGCCCTTCAGCTCGCTGTAGAAACCCCGCGCCGAGTCGACGGCCGGATGGGCGGTGAAAACCACCTCCGCCGTCCTGGCTGCCAGCTGCTGGCCGGCATCCGAAGATCCGGCCTGGACGATAACGGGATGGCCCTGCGGCGGGCGGGCAACGTTGAGCGGTCCCTTGACGCGGAAATGCCGGCCAACATGGTCAGGGGCATGGATGCCATGCCGGTCGATGGCGACGCCCGAAGCCTTGTCGGCGACGAAGGCATCGTCGTCCCAGCTGTCCCAGAGCTTCTGCGCCACGGCAACGAACTCTTCCGCGCGGTCGTAGCGGTCGGCATGGACGGGATGCTGGTCACGGCTGAAATTCGACGCCGCGGGCGCATCGGCCGAGGTGACGACATTCCAGCCTGTCCTGCCGCCGCTCAGATGGTCGATCGAAGCGAATAGCCGCGCCAGATGGAAAGGTTCCCAATAGGTGGTTGACGCTGTCGCGACGAGCCCAATCCTTTGCGTGATGGTCGACAGTGCCGACAACAGCGTCAGCGGCTCGAAATGCACGACATGGCCGGTGCGTTCGAAAGTCTCGATCGGCTGCTCGCCATTGCGCGCGCTGAGGCTGTCAGCGAGGAAGACCATGTCGAAGAGACCGCACTCGGCAGTGCGCGCGGCGTCCGCATAGTGTTGAAAACTCAGGCCCGGATTGGCCGGCACATCGGGATGGCGCCAGGCAGCGACATGATGGCCCGGTCCGCGGACGAAAGCGCCAAGCCTTATCTTTCGATCTTCAGTCATCAGCGGCTTTCAGGTTGATCGCAAAAGGGCGTTCCTATCTAGCGCCTGCCAACTGAGCGAAAGAATGCCTTTCGCCAGCTGGCAATTATTGTTTTTTGACATCGGGTCAAGGGAAAGCACGATGGCCGGCGCGGGAGCGATGGGCTAGAGCCACGCACCGTCGGTGTCGCAAAGGTCCTTGATGTTTCATACCCCTTCCTCCCCACCGCGTTCGACCCCTCGTTCAATCATCATCATTGGCGGCGGCTTTGCCGGCGCGGTTGCCGCGATCAAGCTGCTCGACCGTTCGACCGAACCGCTGGCAATCACCATCATCGAGCGACGGGCAGAGCTCGGCCGCGGCGTCGCCTACAGCACCGTCGATCCACAACACCTCGTCAACGGCGCGGCGCGCATGGCTGGACACCGCCCGCGGATGTGCCTGACTCCAGCCCGCCGCGCTGGCTGTTCGGCAGCTATGTCCAGTCGGAGTTGACCAGAGCCGTCAGAGAAGCAGATCCGCGTTCCTCGCTGCGCCACATCAAGGCATCCGCCGTCGACATGCTGACCGGTCCGTCCGGAGTCTGCGTCGGCACCAGCGACGGCCAGCAATTGCTGGCCGATGAGGCCGTGCTGGCGACAGGTGTTTTTCAGAGCGAGCCGTCGGCCACCGAAGCACCAATCATCAACGATCACCGCTATGTCGCAAATCCCTGGGATTCGGCAGCACTGGACCGGCTCGCTGGCAGCAGGCAATTGCTGCTGATCGGCTCGAGTCTCAGCATGGTCGACGTCGTCGCCAGCATGGAGGCGCGCGGCTTCAAGGGCAGCTATCGCGTCGTGTCGCGGCGCGGACAGATCGTCGAGCCTCGGCGCAATACCGAAGCGTGGCGCGATTTTCTTGCCGGGCGGCCGCTGCCGAAAACCACGAGGGCGCTTCTTGCCTTGGTAAAGGCCGAACGCCGGGCCATCGAGGCCGCCGGGCTGGACTGGCAAGGGTTGCCGCTGACGATCCGGCCGTGGATCCTGGCTCTGTGGCAAGGCGCCACCGACAAGGAGCGCCTGAAGTTCGCACGCCATCTGCGCGCTTTCTGGGACGTCACCGCGCATCGAGCGGCGCCGCCGAGCTTTGAGCGCGTCGCACTGGCGCAAAGCCAAGGCCGTTGGGCGGGCGGCGCCGGACGGGTGCTGGCACTGCATCCGGAAGCCGGCGGCATTGTCGCCGAGATCCGCTGGCGCGATAGCGGCGCGGTCGAACGGCTGCGTTTCGACGGTGTCGTCAGCTGCCGGGGCCATCAGGAACATGATTGGCGGCGGATCGCCGATCCGTTTGTCCAGGGCCTGCTCGAGAACGGCATCGTCAGGCCGCATGCGACCGGGTTCGGCATCGACGCCACGCATGACGGCCAGGTGATTTCCGGCGACGGCAGGACCCACGGCAATCTGTTTGCCATCGGCCACCCGCTGCGTGGCGTCGCCTGGGAATCGAGCTCCATCGGCGAACAGCTGGCGCAGGCCATCGCCCTTGCCGGCCTTCTGGTCGGCGTCAGCCCAAGGCTGCGTACTCTGGCCTGAGGTTGCGAGGCCGCACGAACGACGGAAACGAAAACGGGCCGCATCTCGATGCGGCCCTTTTCGCTGCGGTCGTCTGCGAAGTTCAGGCGTTCGGATCGATATAGGCGTCGGCGAAACTGGCCGACAGGCCCTCAGCGCCCGGCGCGTAGTTCTTGACGGTTTTCCGGGCGATGATGATGGTCGGCGGCGCGATCAGATTGATGATCGGCAACTCGTCGGCGATGATCTCCTGGAACCTGAAGAACAGCTGCTTGCGCTTGGCCTCGTCAAGCTCGACCGATGCGGCCTCCAGCAGCCGGTCGACCTCAGGGTTCTCGTAGTGCGCGCCGTTGGAGAATGGCAGCCCGATCTTGATGTTCTTCGACCAGTAGAGCCGTTGCGCGCCGGCGCTGGGGTCAAAGATGTTGCCGCAGGATTCCGTCGACAGGTCCCAGGTGCGATCGGTGTAGATGGTTTTGACATAGGTGCCGAAGTCGAACTTCTGGATCTCGGCGTCGATGCCGATCTTGGCTAGCGCCTGTTTGAGGAAGTCAGCATAGCCCCATGGGTTGTAGGGGTTGTTGGTGAGTCTGAGCTTGAAGCGGATACCGTCCGCGTCGCGCTTGAAACCGGCCTCGTCGAGCAGCTTTTCCGACAGCGCCGTATCGACGGTCGCGGCTTTCACATCGGGATCGAAATACTTCTTGTTGACGACGCTGATCGGTGTCGGCGACACTTGGCCATAGCCGTAGAACACGATGGCATTGATCGCATCAAGATCGATGGCATGCGCGATTGCCTGACGGACCTTCTTCTCCTTCAGGATCGGGTTTTCCAGGTTGATGATCAGCTGGTGCAGCGGGCCGCTATAGGCAAAGACGGTGCTATCGACGACGAATTGCGGCAGCGCCTTGAACCGCTCCAGATCGGCAAACGCCACCGGGTTCGGGCCGATGTCGACTTCACCCGTCTCGAGTGCCGCGGCGCGCGCGCCGGGATCGGTGATGAAGTGGAAGATGATCCGGTCGAGATAGGGTTTTGGCGCATCCCAATAGGTCGGGTTCTTCTCGACGATGATGTGGCTGCCCTTGACCCATTCCTTGAGCACGAACGGTCCGCTGCCGATGATCTGCTCGAGGGACGGATCGTCCGCCGGCTTCAGCTTCTCGTAGATGTGCTTGGGCACGACAGGCGATTCCGTCGCGGCCAGCCCCGAGATCAGCGCGGCGGACGGTTTAGACAGTTTGATTTTCACCACATGCGGATCCGACGTGTCGACGTCGGTGACATTCTGGAAGGTGATGCGTCCACGCGGATGCGCTTCACGCAGTCGCGAGATCGAAAAGGCCACGTCTTGCGATGTCAAATCATGGCCGTCGCTGAATTTCACCCCCGGCCGCAGCTTGAAGACATATTCGAGCCCGTCATCGCTGATCGACCATTCGGTGGCCAGTTGCGGCCTTGGATTGAGGTCGTAGTCGTAGGCGAGCAGGCCGTCGAAAATCTTCGGCCCGATGGTGGCCGGTCCACCGGCGCTGGTGTTGATGGAAACGATCTGGTTGGGCTCGGGATAGTAGACGAAATTGAGCGTGCCGCCCGCCACCGGCTTGGCGTCTTCGGCAAAGGCCCCGGCAGGAAGGGCGGTACTCGCGCCGGCCAGCAGCAGGAACTGATTGAACAGGCGTCGGTTGATGGTCACGGTCGGTACTCCGCGTTTGCGCGATTTGTCTTTATGGGGAAAAGTCGGGATCGGTGGTTTCACGCACCGATCCAAGGCAAGGCAATCCGAGCGCCTATGCGTTTGGCGCGAGCCAGATCTGCGCGAAGCTGTTGTTGATGCCTTGCGCTCCGGGTGCGAAATCCCTGACCTTCTTGTTGGCAACAATCTGGGCACCGGCCGCAACGAGGTCGACCGACACCACGTCGTCATGGATGATATGCTGGAACTTGTACCAGAGCTCGCGCCGTTTCGTTTCGTCGGGCTCGATTGCGGCGGCTTCGAGGATCTGGTCGACCTCGGGGTTCGCATAGTGGCTGGCGTTGGAGAAGACGAGGCCGATCTTGAAATTCTTCGACCAGTAGGCGCGCTGGACGCCGAGCGTCGGATCAAAGGTGTTCGACAGCGACTCAACCACCAGGTCCCAGGCGCGGTCGGTGTAGACGGTCTTCAGGAACGTCGACAGATCGAGCTTCAGGATCTCGGCGTCGATGCCGACCACTGCCAGCGACTGCCTGATGAAATCGGCATAGGACGCCGGCAGGAACGCGTTGTAGGCGAGCCGGAGCTTAAAGCGCGTGCCGTCGGCGCCGCGCGGATGGCCGGCATCGTCGAGCAGTTTCTCCGCCAGTTTGGGGTCGGGTTCGCGCGCCTTGATGCTGGGGTCATACCATTTGGCCAGTGCCGTGCTGATGGGACTTGGCGATACCTGCGCATAGCCATAGAGCGCAATGTCGACCAGCTTCTGCAGGTCGATCGCGTGGGCGATGGCCAGACGCACGTCGCGCTTGGTCAGGATTTCGTTCTCGTAGTTGAAGAACAATTGCTGCTGCGGGCCGGAATAGGCATAGGTGTTGGTGTCGACGACCAAAGCGGGGTTGGCCTTCAGCCGCTCGATATCGGCCAGCGGCACGGGATTGGCGCCGATATCGATCTCGCCGGTTTCAAGAGCCGCCGAGCGTGCCGCCGGGTCGAGAATGACATGCAGCACGACGCGGTCAAGGTAAGGCCTTGGCGCATCCCAATAGTTCGGATTGCGATCGAAGATCAGATGGCTGCCGGGCACCCATTCCTTGAGAACGAAGGGGCCGGTGCCGATCGTCTGTTCCAGCTTGGGCTGTTCTGCCGGCTTGAACGTTTCGTAGACATGCTTCGGCACGATCGGTGATTCCGAACTGCTCAGCGCCGTGATCAGATAGGGCGCCGGCTTCGAAAGCACGACAATGGCGGTGTGCGGATCGGGCGTCTCGACCGCTGTCACGTTCTGGTAGGTGATGCGGCCGCGCGGATGCGCCTCCTTCAGCCGGAAGATGGTGAAGGCAACATCTTCCGAGGTGAAGTCCTTGCTGTCATGCCACTTGACACCCTGGCGCAGCTTGAAGGTGTAGCGCAGGCCGTCATCGCTGATCGACCACTCCGTGGCCAGCAGCGGTTTCGGGGTGAGGTCGTAGGCGAAATCAAGCAGGCCTTCATTCACCTTGGGGCCGATCGCCTGGCCGGTGCCCGACGAGGTGTTGATGGCGATCAGCGACGTCGGATCGGGATAGTAGGCCCAGTTGAGCGTGCCGCCCTGAACGGGCGTGCCTTCGGCTGCAAAGGAAAAGCCGGGCAATGCGAAGCTCGCACCGCCAAGCAGCAAGAGCTGGTTGAAATGACGACGATTGACAGACATGGTCTTGGGCTCCGGAAAACGGATTGCATCCGGCGGCCGACGGCACTCCGGCGCCTCGACGCAATGATCCCTGCCGTCGCGCAAAACCGGAAGAATGATTTTCTATCGTCGGTCGAAAGCGCCGCTTTGCACGACTGGTTCATTCCAGGCCTGCGAAGCCGACCGACACCCAAATCGGTGCTGCCCGTCTTATTTCTACAAGAATAGTAGACATTGCGATTTTTTAGATTTCCGTTCCCGCTGGCGCGACGCTGCGGCAAACGAAATTTTCCGCCGCGCGCTTTGGCGCAAAGCCCGCCCTCGTCGCGCCGGGTCCGAACGTGTTGAATGCGCCTCATGGTTGATCTCATTCGCGCCAAACCGAGGAAGCTACGACCGACGCTGGCGAGACTTCCGCCGCTGACCTCGCTTCGCGCCTTTGTCGCAACCGCCCGCCATCTGAGCTTTACGCGAGCGGCGGAAGAACTCCATGTCACGCCCGCCGCCATCGGCCAGCAGATCCGCCTGCTGGAGGATCACCTGGGGCAACCGCTGTTCCAGCGCAACCGGGGCGAGCTTTTGCTGACCTCGGCCGGTCAGGCGCTGATGCCCGGGCTCACCGAGGCTTTCGACGTCGTTGTCGAATCGGTCGCGCGTATTTCCGGCGACGAGGAGGATGCGCCGATCAANCGATCAAGGTGTCGGTCGCGCCCTCCTTCGCCAGCAAATGGCTGATCCCGCGCCTCGACGCGCTGCGTGAGGCGGTGCCCGGACTCGAAGTACTGGTCGATGCATCGACAAGGCTTGCTGACTTTGCCAGCGAAGATATCGACTGTGTCATCCGCTACGGCTCGGGCGCCTATAGCGGCCTCATCACGGAACGGCTGTTCTCGGAAGCGGTGCTGCCTGTCTGCAGCCCCGAATTTGCCCGCACGCACGGCCTCTTCCGTGGACCGGAAGGGCTGCGTAACGCGCCGATCCTGCATGAGGACGGGCCGGAGCGCGATCCAAGTTGCCCCGACTGGAAGGGCTGGCTGCGATCCAACGGCCTGTCCGGCCGCCTTGTCGACGGTGGCATACGGCTTAGCCAGTCCTCGCTGGTACTCGACGCCGCGGTTGCCGGCAAGGGCATCGGTCTCGGCAAATTCCGACTGGCCGAGCCTGACCTTGCGGCAGGGCGGCTGGTCAGCCCTTTCGGCTCGCCGCAGCCGGTCGAGTTTTCCTATTACTTCGCGACGACGCCACACAAGGCGAAGCTCGCGACCGTCGAGCGCTTCCATGGTTGGCTGAAGGCTGAGGCGCGAAGGGTTGGCGCACTCGACTTCACACCGCCGGCAGCACTGCCGGCGCGCATCGCCATCGTTGCCGCCGAATAGCCTTGGCTATTTAAGCTTGAAGCCCAGCGCCTTGAGCGCATCACCCAGGCGATCACGGCCTTTCAGCGCCGCAGTGCTGCCGATGCGGTTCGACATCAGTTCGGTCCAGTCGACAACGGGCATCGACTGCTCTTGCTGAAAGGTGCGAAGCGTCAGGTTGTACGCTGCGAGATCGTCCTGATCGACGCCTGACTGATAGCGCTCGCGATGCAGCACAACACGCTGCGGCAGTCTGGGCTTGATGTCGGTCGCAGCCAGGAGATCGGGATAGCCAACGGTCAGGCCGAACACCGCCACGGTTTCCGGCGGCAGGCCGAGCTCTTGCGCCACGGCCTCAGGATGATTGCGCATGGCGCCGATGTAGCAGGAGCCGAGCCCGAGCGCATCGATTGCCACCACGGCATTCTGCGCGGCAAGTGCTGCGTCGATCACGGCCAGCAGAAAACTCTCATGATAATCGAGCCCCTCGCCCGCCCGGCTGTTTGCCTCGGCAATGGCGCGCAGCCGTGACAGGTCGGCCAGCCAAACCAGCAGCAACGGCGCCTGCTCGATATGGCGATTGACCGCCGCCAGTCCGGCAAGCCGCGCCTTGCGCGCCGGATCCTCGACGGCGATGACGCTCCACGCCTGCAGATTGGACGAGGTCGGCGCCGACTGGGCGGCAGCGATGATCAGTTCGAGCGTCCCTTCGGGCAGAGGCCTGGCGAGATAGTTGCGGACCGAGCGATGTGAAAGGATCGCCTCGAGGGCTTCGTTCCAGTTTGCAGTGTTCGCCTCTTGCGGCGCCCGGTAACGCCGCCTTAGTGCTGCTTCACCGCGCAGGTCGGCGTCGGAAGGGCGGATGCTGAAAGCGGCTGGCTGTGGCATTGTCGTCCCTATTTGGCGATCTGGCTCGTTCGGTGTTCTGACAACCCCACGTCATTCAACAAACGCGGCTTGGACCCTATTGCGCAATAGCGGGAGCAACTGGTCGCCTTGCCGCTTGATCTCGGAAAGATACGGCGTGTCCGAGAGCACGAAATGCGTGATGCCCAGATCCCGGTACTTGCCGAGCGAACTGGCCACGTCGGCGGCCGAGCCGACCAGCCAGGTGGTGCCGGCGCCGCCGCCGCCATATTTGCCCGGCGCAGTGTAGAGATTGTCGTCCAGCACCTCGCCGCGCGTGTGCAGATCGAGCAGACGCTGCTGGCCTACCGCTGCCGCCCGACCATGATCATTCCAGCCGGCGCCCTGGCCCTTTGCCATTTCGGCGACCTTCGCCTCGGCGTCCGCCCAGGCCTGCCCGGTGGTGTCGCGGACCAGCGTGGTGACCCGCAACCCGAATTGTAGAGGTGGGAGGTCCCGGTCAAGTTCCCGGCTCAAGGCCTTGAGCCGCTCGATCCGCTCCCGGACGCCGTCGAGCGGCTCGCCCCAGAACAGCTGGACATCGGCCTCGCTGGCCGAGACGCGCTCGGCTGCCTCCGACGCGCCGCCGAAATAGAGCCTGGGATGGCGACGGTTTCCACGGACAGGGATGCGGGGCATGACGGTAGACCCGGTGACCTTGAAGTGCTCGCCGGCAAAGGTGACGTTCTCTTCGGTCCAAAGTCTGCGAACCAGCCGCATGAACTCTCTGGTGCGGGCATAGCGATGGTTCTGCTCGCCTTCGCTGTCGCCATAGGCAGCGAGGTTGTCCTTGCCCGACACTATGTTGATACGCACGCGACCGCGGGTCAGCTGGTCGAGCGTGGAGACCGCGGATGCGAAGTGCGCTGGCCGCCAGTAACCCGGGCGGATCGCGATGAGCGGCTCGAAGGAGGTGGTCCGCGCGGCGAGCGCGGCGGCGACGGTAAACGTGTCGGGCCGGCCCCAGCCGGTACCGATCAGCGCGCCCTTCCAGCCGTGTTCCTCAAGCGCCTTTGCGTGGCTGGTCAGCGTCTCAAGGCTGTTGTGGTCCTCGACGGCCGGCTCGCCGCGGTGACCGGGATCGACCTGGTTCGGGATGTACCAGAGAAATTCGGGATCAGCGCTCATTGTCGGGCCTGTATTTTTGTCGGGCGTGGAGGTCAATGGCGGTACCTTCCGCGCCGTTATCGTTTGATGATCGTTCAATGGGTGGCCCCGAGCAACCCTGACGCCTTGTGCGGCTGCGGCGCGAAACGGCTTTCAGGCCTGATAAGGCCGAGATGGTCGCGCAGCGTGCGCCCTTCATAGTCGCTGCGAAACAGGCCGCGCGGGCGCAGGATCGGCACGACCGTATCGACAAAGACTTCCAGCCCGGTCGGCAGCACGTCAGGCATCAGGTTGAAGCCATCGGCGGCGCCGGCGACAAACCATCTTTCGATATCGTCGGCGATCTGCTCCGGCGTGCCGACAACGGTGCGGTGGCCGGTACTGCCGTTGAGCCCGGATCAGTTGGCGAACGGTGAAATCGTTGTTGCGGGCAAGTGCCAGCGTGGCCTTGAAGAAGGTGTGGCCGCCGTTGGGCGGCAGCGGGATGACGTCAGGCAGCTTCTCGTCGAGCCTCAGCCGCTCGCGGTCGATGCCGAGCACGCCCGACAGCCGCGTCAGGCTGTAGTCGAGCGGGATGCGGTCCCACAGTTCTTCCTGCCGCCGCTCCGCTTCCGCCTCGGTGCTGCCGATGATGGTGGCCAGACCGGCGAGGTTGAGCGGCACGCCGCCGCTTCTGCCATAGGCGACAGCCCGGGCCTTCAGCTCCTTTGCGTAGGCGAGCGCCTCCTCGAACGATTGCGACGCGGAAAACACCGCTTCGGCGTGGCGCGCGGCGAGCTCCTTGCCGTCATCGGAACCGCCGGCCTGGATGACCACCGGATGCCCTTGCGGCGAGCGCGGCACATTGTGCGGCCCATGCACCGAAAAATGCGCGCCCTCGTGCTCGATGGCGTGAACCTTGGCGGCATCGACGAAGCGCCCACTGGCGACGTCGCCGATGAAGGCATCGTCCTCCCAGCTGTCCCACAGCGCCTTGACTATTTCGGTGAATTCGGCGGCCCGCTCGTAGCGCCGGCCATGATCTATCGCGCCGGTCAGGCCGAAATTGCGGGCCGAGGCGGGATCGGCCGTGGTCACGATGTTCCAGCCGATGCGCCCGCCGCTGACATGGTCGAGCGTCGCGAAACGACGGGCGATGTTGTAGGGCTCGTTGAAGCTGGTCGATGCCGTCGCAATCAGGCCGATGCGCTCGGTCGCGGCGGCTATCGTCGCCAGCACGATGGTCGGTTCCAGCGATGTAATCGGCCGATAGTCGATGCGATCCGAAATTGCCGCCTGATCGGCAAGGAATATAGCGTCGAGCTTGGCGCGCTCGGCGATCTTCGCCACCTGCACATAGTGGTCGACGGTGAAGGCGGCATAGGGGTCGACCCCGTCCATCCGCCATGCCGCCGGCGAGAAGCCGGCGTGCAGGATGTTGACATTGAGGTGGAGCTGTCGGCCGCTCATCGAAAGACGCCGGGCTCGGGATAGGCGCCAGTCAGATACCAGGTGCCGACGGTGCGGGCCTTGTATTCGGCGGGGTTGTGCAAGGTGTGGATGCGCGCATTGCGCCAGAAACGGTCGAAGCCGTATTTGCGCACCGCCGAGCGCGCGCCCATCACCTCGAAGATCTCGGTGGTGACTTCGAGCGCGACATTGCCGGCCAGCACGTTGGCCGCGGCAACTGCAACCGCCGCTTCCCCGCGCTCTTGCTCGGTCAACGTCTTGCCGCGCGCGATCGCATGATCGATCGCCGCCGCAGCGCGATCAGCCAGCACCGTTGCCGCCCGCGTCTTGACCCAGAGCTCGCCATATTGCCGCTTGATCCATGGATCGTCGATGTGGCGCTCGACGCCGGAATACATCCACGGTCGCGAGCTGTTGAGCGTGTAGTCGCGTGCCGCTAGCAGTGCGCCCTGGGCGGTGCCGATGAAGACATTGAGCAGCACGCTTTGCTGCTGCAGCGGGCCGATGGTGCGGATCGGCAGCGACGCGTCGACCCAGCCGCGCACCAGTTCGTTGTCATGGATCCTAACATCCTTGTAGGCGACCTTGCCACTGCCGGTTTGCGTCTGGCCGATGCCGTCCCAGTCGTCGAGAATGGTGATGCCCTCACGATCCGCCGGGATGGCCGCGAACTTCCGCTCGCCGCTGACCTCGTCTTCCCAGGAGGTCGAAAGATAGTCGGCGACATGCGAGCCGGAGGCGAAGGGCTTGAAGCCGCTGACGATCGTCCACTCGCCATCCTTGCGGCCGAACAGCGTCTTGGAAAAGCTGTTGCCGGTGTTGCCCCAGAACCAGTCGCCCGCAGCCGAACGCCGCAGCAGATCGGCTGAGCGCGGTTCGTCCGAATTGAGCCTTGCGGCGATCAGCGCGCTGAAATGGTAGCCGTAGATGTGGCCGATCGAGCCGTCGACCTTGGCGAACTCGCGGCCGATCTTCAGCGCCGTCGAATAGGGTTCGCCGGCGCCGCCGAATTCCTTGGGAATGACGATACTGAGCAGGCCGCTCTCCTTGAGCAGGCGGATCTGTTCGACGGGCCTGCCGCCAAGCTGGTCGCGCTCGACCGCGTCGCGGGCAAAGATGTCGCGCAGCTCGACCGCCTTGGCGATCCATGGATTGGAGGTATCGGGATCGAAGCTCATCAGGTCACTCATGCAGATGCGGGAAGCCGTGGCGCTCGGCAAGCAGCGCAAGAATGCGCCTTGTGTCGTCGGCAAAGACCTTGCCCTTGGCGGTCGGTAGGTCGGCTGGCGGATCACTGCCGACGACCAGCACCGGCAGCGACTGGTGGCGTTCGCCGAGCGCATCGATCACCTTACCCCTCGGCCTTGCGAACGGCACGCGCTCGACGTCCAGCCTGGCAGCAAGATCGGGAAAGGCTGCGAGCAGCCCTTCGACCTTGTTGGAATAGGGGCAGACGAAGGTCTGGCCCGGATGCTTTGGGTCGGCGAAACCCGGCTGGATGAGAAAGAGCGTGTCGCGCGCCATCGGCTCATTCCTATTCCGCCGCCGCCGCGGCATGCCGCGAAAAACGGTTTGCCGGCCGCTTCAGGCCGAGATTGTCGCGCAAGGTGCTGCCCTCATACTCCCGACGGAACAGGCCACGGTGGCGCAGTTCCGGCACCACCAACTCGATGAAATCCTTCAAGCCGCCGGGCATGATCGGTGCCATGATGTTGAAGCCGTCGGCGCCGTAATTCTCAAAGCGCTCTTCCATCGTGTCGGCGATCTGTTGTGGCGTGCCGACCACCTGCCAGTGGCCGCGAGCGCCGGCGATGCGCAAATAGAGCTGCCGGATCGTCAGCTTCTCGCGCCGCGCCAGATCGATGACCAGCGCCTGCCGGCTCTTGCCGGCATTGGTCTCCGGCAGTTCCGGCACCGGCCCGTCGAGCGGATAGGCGGTCAGATCGAAGCCGCCGGCCAGCGCCGAGACCAGACCGAGGCCCACTTCCGGCTGGATGAGATCCTGCAGCTGTTCGAACTTTTCCTGCGCCTCGGCTTCGCTGCGGCCGACGACCGGAAAGATGCCTGGCAGGATTTTCAGATCATCCTCTGAACGGCCGTACTTACCGAGCCTGCCCTTGACGTCGGCATAGAAGGCGTTCGTGATCTGCGCGGCGAAAATCGCTTCCGCGGTGCGCGCCGCCAGCTCCTTGCCGGGGCCGGACGCGCCCGCCTGGACGACGACCGGATGGCCTTGCGGCGTGCGCGGCGTGTTCAGCGGACCGCGCACCTCGAAGTGCTGGCCCTTGTGGTTCAGCACATGCAGCTTCTCCTTGTCGAAATAGCGCCCGCTCACTTTGTCGCGCGGGAAGGCATCATCCTCCCAGCTGTCCCACAGCCCAAGCACGACATCGGCGAATTCCTCGGCGCGATCGTAGCGGTCGCCGTGCTGGATATACGTATCGTGGCCGAAATTGAATGCCGCATCCGGATCGGACGAGGTGACGAGGTTCCAGCCGGCGCGCCCGCCGCTCAGATGGTCGAGCGACGCGAACTGGCGGGCCAGATTGTAGGGATCGGAATAGCTGGTCGAACCCGTGGCGATCAGGCCGATGTTGGTGGTCACCGCCGACAGCGCCGACAGCAGCGTGATGGGCTCGAACGGATAGACGCCGCTATGCGCCTTGCGGCTGGCAGCCTCGAGATTGCTCAGCCGCGCCGCGGCGCCATCGGCAAAGAAGATCGCATCGAATTTGGCCGCTTCCGCGAGCCTGGCCAGTTCGACATAGTCGCCGAGGCTGGTCCCCTCGGCCGCCTGTGGATGGGGCCATGCCGCCACATGGTGGCCGGTGAAGAGAAGAAACGCTCCAAGCTTGAGCTTGTCCTTGCGCCTGGCCATTTTCCGCGCCTCCTCAGCGATACAACCCGCCGACCGGGAATTCCCCGGTCAGCAACCAGGTGCCGATGGTGCGCTTCTTGTATTCGGCCGGGTTGTGCAGCGTGTGCGTGCGCACATTGCGCCAGAACCTGTCGTAGCCATTGGCCTTGGTGGCCGAGCGGGCGCCCATCACCTCGAAAACCTCGCTCGATGCGTCGAGACCGATTTGCCCGGCATAGACATTGGCGGTGGCAAGGTCGATCGCCGTCTGTCCGCGCTGCTCCAGGGTCAAGGCCTCGCCCTTGCCATAGGCGGCATCGAGGCTGCGCGCCGCCACATCGGCGAGTTCGGCGGCAGCCAGCGTGCGGATATAGAGATCGCCATATTTGCGCTGAACGAACGGATCGTCGGTGTGGTTCTCATAGCCGGAATAGACCCAGGGTCGCGATTGCGAGACCGTATAGTCGCGGCCTTCGCTCAGCGCTCCTTGCGCGCTGCCGACGAAGAGGTTGAGCAGGACCGCCTGCTGGAAGAGTGAAATCAGCGTCTGGAACGGCGTCAGCGGCACGGCGGGCGAGCCGATCAGTTCGTCATCACCGATATGCACATCCTTGAACGTGACTTTACCGGAACCCGTCTGCCGCTGGCCGACGCCATCCCAGTCATCCTCGATGACGATACCTTCACGATCGGCCGGGATCGCAGCTGCCAGGCGGTCCTGGCCGTCTTCCCATGCCACCTGGATATAGTCGGCGATGTGCGAGCCGGAAGAGAACGGCCGGAAGCCGTTCAGGATCCAGCCCGAGCCGTTGCGCCTGGCCGTAGAGGTCTTCGACATGGCATTGCCGGAATTGCCCCAGACCCAGTTCTCGCGGGCCGAGCGTGTCAGCAGTTGGTCCTTCTGCGCGTCCGTACCGCGAAATAACACGCCGTTGAGCGGCAGATGATGGTAGCCGTAGAGATGGGCTAGCGAACCATCGGTGCGGGCAAATTCGCGCACGACGCGCAGCACCGACAGCCAGGGCGCGCCCTTGCCGCCATAGTTTTTGGGAATCTGCGCCGACGGCAGTCCACTTTCCTTGAGCAGGCGGATCTGCTCGACCGGTCGTCCACCAGCCTTGTCGCGCGCCACCGCATCGCGATCGAAGATGGTGCGCAGCTCGACCGCCGTGGCGACGAACGGGTCGGAAAGGTCAGGGCTGAAGGTCATCGGCGTTTGTCCATGGAAATGCGTCTATTCCGCCGCAATGGTCTGTGCCGGTCGCCAGACGGCAGAGGCGTAGGCCTCCTCCCCGAACTCGGCCGGATGGCTGCCGGTTATCCGGCTCTCATGGCTGTCGAGATCGGCAAGGAAGAGATCGCGGCTGATGCGGGCGACGACAGCCGGCACGTCGCGCCTGATAGAGGGAACATCGCCGATCGGCAGGCCGAAACTGACGAAGCCGCCTGGATTGAAGACGTGGATGTTCCTCAGGAACGGCGCCTCCCCCAGCGCTTTCTCGAGGAATTCATGGCCGAGGCCGAGATAGGGATGGGCGCCGAAAAATACATCCAGTTCGCCTTCCGCCGGCGCGTATTGGTCACGCCACAGCCGGATCGAGGCGGCGAAATTGCTAAATTCCGGCTTGCGCGTCGGGTCGGCGAAATAGCCGGTGCCGGCGATGACGAAGTCGAAAGCGAACGTCTCGGCGCCGATGTCGGTGACGACCTTGCCGCCGTCGATATCCGCATTCGTCCAGGGGGCACCGAGATGCAGGTGGAAATTCTTGTGCCGCACTACCCGCTCCACGGCATCGGGCGGTGGCGTCGAACCGGCCTCGCGGAAGCGCAGTGCCTGGCGCCAGCGCACCGGATCGGGCAAGCGCGGATAGTTGTCATAGGCGCCGGGATAACCCCGCACGCGGTTGATCGGCACGCTGGCGATACTGGTGCGCCGCGCGAACAGGCGCACCGATTGCGCGCCGGCCTCAAGGGCTGTCCCCGCCGCATCGAATGCCGAAGCCGCCGACCCGACGACAGCGACCGCTTTGCCCTTGAGCGAGGCAAAATCGATTGCTGCAGAACTGTGTGCGACAAAGCCCTGGGGCAGAGCAGCGAGCACCGCCGGTATCATTGGACCGCCGCTGCCGCCAAAGCCATTGGCCAGAATGATCTTCCGCGCCGTTTCGATCAATGGCGTGCCGCCGGCATCGAGGTGGAGGCGAAGATACCCGTCAGCCGGCTCGATGCGAAGGAGACGCGTGCCGTAGCGAATGCCAATGCCGAGAAAGTCGCGATACCATTTCAGGTAATTCGCCCAATCCGTCCGCGCGATGCGGTCGAAGCCTGCATAGGCTTCGGCACCATGGCGCGCTTCGTACCAGGATTGAAAGCTCAGGCCCGGCAGGCCGAGTTCCGGTCCCGGCAGGCCCTTTGGTGTTCGCAGCCGGTTCATCCGCGCATGCGTGAGCCAGATGCCGGCCTTGCCCTCATCCGGCGCCGCATCGATGACCGTGACCTTGCCGATGCCGGCCCGCCTCAACGCGAAGGCGAAGGTCGCGCCCGTCTGCCCGCCGCCAACGACAAAGACATTGTGGTCGATGCCCTCCCGATCCGGCACCCAATTTTGCGGATCGGGACCGATCAGTCGAAGTGTTTCGCGGGCGTCGTGATCTGGATCGGACGGTAAGGCCATTTCGGTCCTGGCTGAAGTTCAAGCGTTACACCAAACTCCGCCCCGGTCGGCAAACAGTCCAGAAATGTCTGCTTTGATTGCCCGGTAGTTTTTTTCACTTGCATCCAACGGCACAATCGGAGCGTCACCGGGCTGCTGCCGGATATTCGGCACCACCTGCAATCCGTGATGACAAGCGAACAATTGGCGCGCAGGGCTGACATAATCTGAACGCTCGGTTGCCCGCGTCGATTCCGCTGCAATTCTTGCCCGTTAAAAGGAGTACGCTGCGTTTCCGACACTTCACCCAAGTAGGGGTCGAGCCCACGTGTGTAAAAACGCGTCATGCACCCGAAAGGAGACCTCGAGGACTTCGATTGGTGGCGGCTCTCACCACGCCTTGAGCTGCACCGGCGTCAAGTACACGGCGCCGTCGCGGTCGCGATTGAGATCTATTTCAAAGCACGACCGATGGAAAACGATGCGGTTGGGGACATTACCGATTACCATTCTCATGATTTCCTCAGCCTTTACCTGTCCGGGCTGGGTAAGAGAATTCTGTCGGAATTGGCTGCCAGATCCGCACAGATCAACCGAACTGGCAAGCGCATTTTGAGACTGCGGCCGAGTTCAGAACCCGCCTAATTGCACGTCGTTGCCGCCGATTGCCGCAGGCATCCTTGCAGGGTATTTCGAACCCAGGGGGCTTGAGCTAGGTGTGACAGTGCCATCAACGAGACGGAGAAAATTGACGAACGGGCCCCAAAACCATTTTGCCCAGAAGCCATAGATTTACCCGATAACGCTCAACTCAAACTCAAATAATTAGGCGTAAGGTATTGATATATAATAAACTGGTGGGCCCGGAGGACGTACAAAGATCGTTGATTTTATTGACTTTTTAGCGGGCCAGAATCAAAAACCTTCCCGTATTGTTCCGCACCGTCCCGCAGCTGATTATGGGCAGTCGTCTTTGCTTTGGATCAATGAATGCCCCCAGTTTATACGGTAGCCTTGGGGGATCAGCCGAACAGTTGCCTGGAAGAGAGAATGCACAGGCGAGGACGACTATAGCCGAAAGGGAGAGATCGGGTTCTGGGAGGATATGTATGGGTGAGGATCTATCCGGCCATCACGCCGACCGCGTTCAGGCCGCAATCGCTTCGAACGCGGCGGCGAAGTCCGCGCTGGTCGCTTCCTGGCGACGGTCTTCCAGTCTGCACCGGCTCGATCCGGCCGATTGCAGCCCTCCCCGTTATTTGACAGAGGCGGAATTGGGAGAGGCCCGGCAACGCATCGAGCCGCTCGTCCGGGTTGCTCGATCAAGCCTGGACCGGCTCTATCTTGCGGTGGGCGGCGTCGGATGCTGCGTCCTGCTCGCCGATCGCGAGGGCGTGCCGGTCGAACGGCGCGGCGCGCCTGTAGACGACGAGACGTTTCATTCCTGGGGCTTGTGGACTGGCTCCGTCTGGAACGAACAGAGCGAGGGCACCAATGGCATCGGCACCTGTCTGGTGGAACAGCGCGTCCTGACGATCCACCGTGATCAGCACTTTCACACGCGCAACACCGGGCTGAGTTGCACCACAGCTCCGATCTATGATCACCGTGGAGATCTTGTGGCTGCGCTTGACGTGTCTTCCTGCCGTGCTGATCTGACCGAAATCTTCTCCAATCTCATTTCCATGGCCGTGGTCGACGCGGCGCGTCGGATCGAGGCGGAGAACTTCAAGATGGCATTCCCCAAGGCGCGCATTCTGCTGGCGCCGGTGCCCGACAAGGGGTCCGGGGCGTTGATCGCGCTCGATGCGGACGACCTCGTGGTTGGCGCCACTCGTTCGGCTCGCCTGGCGCTAGGAATTACGCAACAGTGTCTCGATAAGCCGATGCCTGCGGCCGATCTGCTCGGTTGGGCCGAGAGCGGCCCCGAAGTCCTGGCCGAGGCGGAGCACGGCGTTCTGCAGCGGGCGCTGGCGCGGGCAGACGGAAATGTCTCGGCCGCGGCCCATGCGCTCGGCATCAGTCGCGCCACGCTTCACCGTAAGCTCAACCGCCTGGACGTCCACAGGTCACACTAACCTTCGAACGTCGCATGACTGTCGCAATTCTGCGACACATCCCGCCCGCACACTGTCCCCGGCGCATTGGCAATCGCGATGGGAGATCGCATGTCTCCTTCCGAAGCGTCGCATCCCGCGACGTCAGCTTTGGGAGGAAGACATAATGAACAAGGTTGAGTTCTCACGCCCCGTCAAGGCGCCCTTCGACAAGCGTTACGGCGATTTCATCGGCGGCAAATGGGCCGAGCCACGTTCCGGCCGTTACTTCGAGAACTTCTCGCCCGTGAACGGCCAGTTGCTATGCGAGGTGGCGCGTTCGGATGCCCAGGACATCGAGGCGGCTTTAGACGCGGCCCATGCCGCCAAGGATGCCTGGGGGCGCACCAGCGTTGCCGAGCGCTCCCTTATCCTCAACCGCATAGCCGACCGCATGGAGGAAAATCTCGATCTGCTCGCATGCGCCGAAACCTGGGACAACGGCAAACCGATCCGCGAAACGACCGCCGCCGACCTGCCTTTGGCCATCGACCATTTCCGCTATTTCGCCGGCGCCGTGCGTGGCCAGGAGGGCAGCCTTTCGCAGATCGACGACGATACCGTCGCCTACCATTTCCACGAGCCGCTCGGCGTGGTCGGCCAGATCATCCCGTGGAACTTCCCGCTGCTGATGGCCTGCTGGAAGCTTGCGCCTGCCCTTGCGGCCGGAAACTGCGTCGTCCTGAAGCCTGCCGAGCAGACCCCGGCCGCCATCATGCTCTGGGCCGATCTTATCGGCGATCTGTTGCCGCCAGGCGTCCTCAACGTCGTCAACGGCTTCGGCCTCGAGGCCGGCAAGCCACTCGCGTCTTCGCCACGCATTGCCAAGATCGCCTTCACCGGCGAAACCACGACCGGCCGGCTGATCATGCAGTATGCCAGCCAGAACCTGATCCCTGTCACGCTGGAACTTGGCGGCAAGTCGCCCAACATCTTCTTCAAGGATGTTGTCGCTGAAGACGACGATTTCTTCGACAAGGCGATCGAAGGCTTCGTCATGTTCGCGCTGAACCAGGGCGAAGTCTGCACCTGCCCGAGCCGCGCGCTCGTCCATGAATCGATCTACGACAGATTCATGGAACGTGCGCTGAAGCGTGTCGAGGCGATCGTGCAGGGCGATCCGCTCGACCCGGCAACGATGATCGGCGCCCAAGCCTCGTCCGAGCAGCTGGAAAAGATCCTGTCCTACATCGACATCGGCCGCCAGGAAGGCGCCGAGCTGCTGACCGGCGGCGAGCGCAATGTTCTGCCCGGCGATCTGGCCGGCGGCTACTACGTCAAGCCGACGGTCTTCAAGGGCCACAACAAGATGCGCATCTTCCAGGAAGAGATCTTCGGGCCGGTGGTTTCGGTCACGACCTTCAAGGATGACGCCGAAGCGCTGGCAATCGCCAACGACACGCTGTACGGCCTCGGCGCCGGTGTCTGGACACGCGACAGCAACCGCGCCTACCGGTTCGGCCGCGCGATCCAGGCTGGCCGCGTCTGGACCAACTGCTACCACGCCTACCCCGCGCATGCGGCCTTCGGCGGCTACAAGCAGTCCGGCATCGGCCGTGAGACGCACAAGATGATGCTCGACCACTACCAGCAGACCAAGAACATGCTGGTCAGCTACAGCCCGAAGAAGCTGGGCTTCTTCTGATCGCGGCTTTGACTTACAGGCGCGGCTCCGCGAGGGGCCGCGCCACAGGCTGGAAATCGGAAAACACAATGCAGGCTAAGGTCGCGGCGGCACCGGCAGCCCTTGAACTGATCGCGCAGATCGTTGCCGAGCACGGTCCGGTGCTGTTCCATCAGTCCGAGCAAGGAAGGCGCCGCTGCAATCTCTACCTTCCAACGATGATCCTCAATCTCCTCATCGCACTCGTCATAAGTCTGACGGTTTTGATCCGCACGTTTGGTCTGATCGCGTCACGCACGCGACGGGACACCTGGTCGCGCGGTTTCGCATGCACGGACGCCGCAGCCGTATCGCCGCCATAATCAGCGTGGTGATGGGGCTCTTTGCCGTTATGACCGCGGATGTCTGGCTCTGGGCTGGCCTCTACCGGTTGCTTGATATCTTCGCTGATTTCGAACTGGGCTCTATTTTTCGACCATTACCTTTTCGACCGTCCACTACGGCGACATCGTGCCCGCCCATGCGTGGCGTGTCCTGGCGGCGCTGGAGGGCGTAAACGGGTTCTTGCTGATCGGCTGGTCGACCGCCTACCTGATCGCGGCAGGTACCCGCATCGGCCCGTTCAAGGCCGGCGAACATTTCTGACAGGAGCCAATGCTCAGACCGCCGCCGAATGCCTGGCTTTGCCGGTTTCGAAATATTTGTCGAACTTTGCCGCGATGCTTCTGACAAAGGGCCGACTTTCCGCCGGCACGACGAAACTGTCGCCATCAAGCTCGAGCAACCGCGCAGGATCATGAAGGGCTGTCGCACTTGCCTTGCCGAGAAGACTTTGGCCGGCTTCGCCAAAGCGCTCCACCAGCTCGATCGCCGAGAAGGCGAAATCACACATCAGCCGCTCGATGATCCAGCCGCGAACCCGGTCGTCCTGGGAAAGCGCGATACCGCGGACCGCGGCCAGCCCGCCGTCTTCGACCATGCGCCCATACTCGGCGGTCGATGGCATGTTCTGTGCATAGCCTTGCCGAAATTGGCCGATGGATGACGGGCCGAGGCCGATCAATGTCTCGCAGCGATCCTCGGTATAGCCCTGAAAGTTCCGGTGCAGAGTGCCGGTTCGGGCCGCTACGGCCAACGCATCGTTAGACTTGGCGAAATGGTCGAGCCCAATTGCTTCGTATCCCTGGTCCACGATCGCCCGCGCTGCCAGCTGCGATTGGGCAAAGCGCTCCGCCGGACCCGGCAACCAGGCCTCGTCGATCATCGTCTGGTGTTTCTTGAACCACGGCACATGGGCGTAGCCAAAAAGCGCTATCCTGTCGGGTTCCAAGGTCAGCGCCTGCGCGACGGTGGAGGAGACGCTCTCCCTCGTCTGGTGCGGCAGGCCGTAGAGCAGGTCCAGATTCACGGACTCGACCCCGCGCGAACGAACACCGTTGACTACAGACTTGGTCTGCAAAAAGCTCTGCTCGCGGTTGATTGCCTTTTGCACCTTCGGATCGAAATCCTGAACGCCGAGGCTCGCACGGGTCATGCCGATTTCGGCAAGCGCATCGAGGCGGGCATCGTCCATATCGTTGGGTTCGATTTCAACGCTGATCGTGGCGCCGGGAAGAAAGCCGAAGCTGTTGCGCAGGGCGGTTCCCAGCGCCACCATATCTTCGGGCTTGAGCATCGTCGGCGAACCACCGCCGAAATGGACGGCACGCACACGGCCTTTGCCTGCAACAAGACCGGCGACGGTAGCGATCTCGGCATGCAGTGAGCGGAGATAGATCCTCACCGGTTCGTAATGGCGTGTCTGCTTGGTATGGCAGGCACAGAACCAGCAAAGCTTGTCGCAGTATGGGATGTGCAGATACAGCGAGATTTCGTCGCCCTCGTTGAGCGCTTGCAGCCAGCCACGACAAACGGCAGCATCAACGCCTGGATGGAAATGCGGCGCGGTCGGGTAGCTCGTGTAGCGTGGAACGTTCTCACCGAGCCTGGCTACTAATTCTGGCCGCATGTCGCTATCCGATCCCCTTTGCATGGCGCGACACTGATCACATTGGGCGCGAGCGGCCTTGATTTCGGTCAAGGCCGCCCGCGGACAAACTGACGCAAGGTTCTTTTGTCCGCCAATGCTACCTTCCGGACAGATGGAATCTCTCGGACGATTAAGATGACGGTGCGCCAAGACGTTCACAGTTCCAGCATTCCAGTGCTTTGCCAGTCTTGCGAGGCACGGCACCGAGGCGTTTGCGGTGCGCTTGATCCCGACCAATTGGTAAGCCTGGCCAAGACCTCCTCGAGGCATACCGTTGAACCGGGCACAGAACTGATTGGCGACGCCGAGACCGTCGACAGTTATTCGAACGTGCTTTCCGGCGTTGTGAAGCTGACCAAGAGCCTTTCGGACGGGCGCCAGCAGATTGTCGGCCTCCAGTTCGCCCCCGATTTTCTGGGCAGGCCCTTCAAGGTGGAAAGCGCGATCAACGCTGAAGCCGCAACCGCGGTTTCCGTGTGTTCGTTTCCAAAGGCCGCCATCGAGCGGATGATGAAGGAATCTCCGGAACTCGAGCATCGTCTGCTCAAACAGGCGCTCAACGAACTCGACGAAGCCCGCGACTGGATGGTGACGCTCGGGCGCAAGAGTGCTTCGGAAAAGGTGGCGAGCTTTCTCCTGATGATCGCCAGGAACATCGATCCCACGCTGGACCCGGCGGCGCAGTCGACGACCTTCGACCTGCCTTTGACACGCGCCGATATCGCCGATTTTCTCGGCTTGACGATCGAGACGGTCAGCCGCCAACTGACCAGGCTGCGAACAGACAGCGTGATCCGGATCGACAATAATCGGCACGTGACGGTGGACAATATGGGCCGGCTGGAACGCCGCTCCGGCGCCTAACCGCCATCGACGACCCCGATCATCGGCAAGACGTGCTCGCGTTCGAAGGCGATATGCCGGCGCAAGCTTTCGAAGAAGCCGCGCAGCATGAAGCCGACAGCCTCGGCGTTCTCAACCGTCTCTCCATGGCCGATCGCCAGCAGGATTTCAGTCACCTCGCCGGCAAAGCATTCGTCCTCGACGTGTTCGGCGCGCAGTCGACGAGTTGAAGCAAGGTTGGCATCCCTGCCGGTCAAAGCAGCCTCGTAGGCCGGAAAGATCACCGTCTCCTCATATTGATGAATGTTGCGCAACAGCGGAACGATCGCGTTTGCCGCAGCCAGGCATGCCAGGCTATCGACCCTGGGCAGGGTGTCGGCTATTTTTTCCAAGGCATCGCAGAGCTGCAGCTTTTCCAGATGCGCACGTTTCATGAGCGCAACCGGGACTGCTTCTCTGCCAGATCGAACTATCGGCATCGATCTGTCGCGGCTCGTTTCGAACAGCGACGATCGCAGCTCCCTCTCCCTGTTCAATGACAGCCTCCCGATCCTTTGCAAATCCAACGCTGCCCAATCCAAAATCAAATGGCTTTGACATGGATCAAGGCGCCAGCCGCGTGACTGCTGGATTGGTGTCAGGCGGATTGACGTCCGCGCACAGGAATCCGAAGTCGGGGACAGGTCATGAAGTTCGGCACGCAAGTCTTCGCTTTGGCCCTTTTTACCTTTGCCGCCCTGGTGGCCGCCGGTTTCGGAGTGGACGAGCCCTTCCGGCAGCATATGTGGGTGCTGTTTCTTGTGCTGCTCAGTTTTGTCGCCATCCTCCTCCGCAACACGAGTTTCGAAGCTGCCGCTCCGATCGACCCGTCCGCCTACATGGATGGTCCAATCCGCTACGGCGCCATCGCCACCATGTTCTGGGGTGTGGTTGGCATGCTGGTCGGGGTGGTCATCGCGCTGCAGCTTGCCTATCCCGATCTCAACATCCAGCCCTGGTTCAACTTCGGCCGCTTGCGGCCTCTGCACACCTCGGGCGTCGTCTTCGCCTTTGGCGGCAACGCGTTGCTTTGCACGTCTCTCTATGTCGTCCAACGCACCTGCCGCGCTCGGCTGTTCGGTGGCGATCTCGCCTGGTTCGTGTTCTGGGGCTACCAGCTCTTCATCGTCATGGCCGCGACCGGT
>NZ_AYVK01000022.1:0-87999 GCF_000503155.1 Mesorhizobium sp. LSJC285A00 | reverse complement strand
GCCGAAGATGGCGGCGAGTTCGCGGCCGCCAAGGGCGGCGGCGATCTTCAGCGGGTCGGACAGCGCGTCGGCATGGCGCTTGAGGCCGGATTCAATGGCGGTGACCTTGCGCTTCAGCCCGGCATCGTCGACGCCGGTGCCGCGCCCGGTCCATTTTTCAGCGCCGCCGCCGAACAGGGCGGTCGAGATGGCGGCCGCCGGCGTGGTGTTGCCGATGCCCATCTCGCCGAAACAGACGAGGTCGAGGTCGTTCGTCACCGCGTCGTAGCCTGCCGAGACGGCGGCGAGGAAGGTTTTTTCGTCCATTGCCGGCACGTCAGTGAAGTCGCCGGTCGGATGATCGAGATCGAGCGGGATGACGTCGAGTTCCGCGCCGGCGATGCGGGCCAGCTGGTTGATGGCGGCGCCGCCGCCGGCGAAATTCGCCACCATCTGCACCGTCACTTCCGACGGGAAGGCCGACACGCCTTGCGCCGTCACACCGTGGTTGCCGGCGAACACGAAGATTTTGACGCGGTCGAGTTTCGGCATGTCGCGACCCTGCCAGCGCGCCAGCCAGGCGGCGAGAGTTTCCAGCCGGCCCAGGCTGCCTTGCGGCTTGGTCAGCGTGTCTTGGCGGCGGGCGACGGCGTTGGCGGCGGTATCGCTGCCGGCAGGCAGATCGAGACAGGCGGCGCGCAGTTCGTCGAATGATTTGAATGGCATGGGGAAGGAATCTCCGGGGAAGAATCAGGACAGGGAAACGGAAGCGACGAGCAGGACAGTGATCTCGCCCAGCTGCTGCAGGGCGCCGATCGTGTCACCGGTGTGGCCGCCGATCTGGTTGAGGGAGAGCGCGCGCAAGGCGCTGAACACGAGAGCGAGCAGGATCAGTGCGGCACAGGCGCCGCCGAGCCCCAGCGTCAGAAGGGGGATGGCGCCGAGCACGGCGCCGAGAACAGCTGTCTGGGCCGAGACGGTCCCGGCGCCGGCAGACAGGCCGTCACTGCGCGCCGCCGGCGCCAGATGCATGAACGCGCCGAGCAGGCCGCGCGATGCGGCGTGTGCGGCGATCAGCGCGAAGAGCACGCTTGTCGGATTGGCCAGTTGCGACAGCGCGCTCCAGCGGATGAGCATCGACAGGCCAAGAGCTGCTGCGCCATAGGCGCCGATGCGGCTGTCGCGCATGATCTCCAGTTTTTTATCGCGCGTCTTGCCGCCGCCAAAACCGTCGGCGACATCCGACAGCCCGTCCTCATGCAGGCAGCCCGTGGCGAGCAGGGTTGCTGCAAGCGCAAGGGCTGCTGCCGGGCCGGGGGCAAGGCCGAGCTGTACGCGCGCTGCGTAGACGACAGCACCAACCACAGCGATGGCGAGGCCGGCGACAGGCGCCGCCCAGATCGCATCGGCCAGGCTGCGGCCACGAAAGTCGAAGACCGGCAGCGGCAGCCGGGTGAAGAAGACGAGGCAAAGCGCGACGTCCTCGAGCGCTTGCCGGGGCGAGGGCACGGCGGTCATGCACTCCTCGCAATGGCATGAAAGAAGGTGCCGCTGACATGGCCGCGCCGGTAGCCGGAGGCGCCGAGTGGATTGCCCTGGCCATCGGCTAGGTCGGCCAGCGGCTCGTCATTGCCGGTCGCAATCATCTGCGCATAGTGGAATTCATGGCCACGGATCAGCGCGCCTTGCGGCCCCAGCGGACAGGCGACGCGCAGGCGTGCCTCGCGGTAGCCGAGGTTCATCTTGCGCTTGGCAAAGCTGGTGGAATGGCCGAGCAGGCCAAGCATGGCGTGCGTCTCGCCGGCCGCGTCCTCCAGCGCTTCGCCCAGCACCATGAAGCCGCCGCACTCGCCATGGATCGGCTTGGTCTCGGCAAACCTGGCCATGCCAGCTCGGAAATTGGTCGCCGCCGCGAGGCTGCCGGAGTGGAGCTCGGGATAGCCGCCGGGCAGCCAGCAGACATCGCAATTCTGCACCGGTGCTTCGTCGGCTAGCGGCGAGAACGGCACGATCTCGGCGCCGGCCTGACGCCAGTGGGCGGCGACGTGCGGATAGAGGAAGGTGAAGGCGGCGTCTTCGGCGAGCGCGATTCGTTGGCCGGGCGGCTGCAAGGCATGTTCGAAACTGCCTGATGCCGGCGAAAACGGCGCGGCCAGCGCCATGATGGCGTCAAGGTCGAGGGATTTCTCGACCATGTCGGCGAGGCGGTCGAGATGCGTCATCAGGTCGGCATATTCGCCGGCCTGGACGAGGCCGAGATGGCGCTCCGGCAAATTGAGCGTGGGATCGCGCAGGATGGCGCCGACGACCGGCAGGCCGAGCGTTTCGATCGCCTCGCTGCACAGCTTGCGGTGGCGCTCGCTGCCGAGACGGTTGAGCACGATTCCGGCCATGCGCACATCCGGGTCGTAGGTGGCAAAACCCTTGGCGACGGCAGCCGCCGTCGTCGACTGTCCCGAGACGTCGAGCACCAAAAGCACCGGCAGGTGGTAGAGCCGCGCCAGATCGGCGGCCGAGCCGGTGCGGCCTTGTCCGGCCGGGATGCCGTCGAACAGGCCCATCGCGCTTTCGAGGAAGATAAAATCGGCATCCTCGGTGGCATTGCCGGCCAACGCGTTGAGCAGGTCAGGCGACATCGCCCAGCTGTCCAGGTTGACGCCGGACAGACCGGTTGCGGCGGTATGAAAACCCGGATCGATATAGTCGGGGCCGGACTTGGCGCCGCGCACCTTGATGCCGCGCCGGGCGAGCGCGCGCAAAATGCCGATGGTGACGCTGGTCTTGCCGGAGCCGGAACGCGGCGCGCCGATGATGATGGCGCGGGTCATGCGTTACCCGCCAGTGCTGCGCGCATGGCGACGATGCCGCCGACGACAATGAGGGCCGGCGAGGCCAATTCCGCCGCGGCGGCCGCTTCGGAAATGGTGGCGAGTGTCGCGACGACGGTCCGCTCCTGCGGTGTCGTCGCCGAAACGATGACAGCCGCCGGCGTCGACGGCGCCAGCCCGCCTTCGAGCAGCGACGCGGCGATAACAGGCAGATTGGCCATGCCCATATAGATGACCACCGGCTGGCCGGTGCGGGCGATCGCGCCCCAGTCGAGATCGTCATCTGTGCCGGCGGCATGACCTGTCGCCAGGATGATCGCCTTGTTGATGCCGCGCATGGTTGCGGGAATGCCGGTGGCGGCCAGCGCGCTCAGCCCCGATGTCAGGCCGGGCAGGACGCGGAACGGGATTTTTTCGCGCGCCAGCGCCAGCGCCTCTTCGCCGCCACGGCCGAAAATATAGGGATCGCCACCCTTCAGCCTGATGACGCGGCGGCCATCGCGCGCCAGCCGCACCAGCAGAGCGGTGATGTCGTCCTGCTTCATCGACGGCTTGCCGCCGCGCTTTCCCGCAAAGAACAGTTCGGCCTTTTCCGCGACAGCGACGACGTCGGGCGAGACCAGCGCGTCGTAGACCAGCGCATCTGCCTCGGCTAAAGCCGCCAGCACTTCCAGCGTCAGGCAGCCGGGATCGCCGGGGCCGGCGCCGGCCAGCCAGACATGGCCCGGCTCAAGCCGGCGCGGCTTGAAGTTCAGCCGGGCAAGGGCCTGTTCGAGCGTGGTGTTTTCGCTTTTACCGCTCACAATCCGTCCCGTCCCCGGAAACGCCGCTGATAGTGGGCGTCGTACAATGAACTCTCGTCAAAACCTTCCGCTGCCAGCGAGCGGCCGACGAAGATGATCGCCGTGCGCTCCATCGGGTCGGCGGCGAGCAGTGCCTCGATCGTGGCGAGCGTGCCGGTCAGCACGCGCTCGTCCGGCCATGAAGCGCGAAAGACGATCGCCACCGGGCAATCGCCGCCATAATGCGGCGACAATTCGGCGACGACTCGGTCGATGGCGTGGATGGCGAGATGAATGGCCAGCGTCGCGCCGGTGCGGCCGAAGCCGGCCAGCGTTTCGCCGGGCGGCATTTTCGAGGCGCGGCCGGAGACGCGGGTCAGCACCAGGCTTTGCGCCACCTCGGGAATGGTCAGTTCGCGGCGAAGGGCTGCGGCTGCGGCGGCGAAAGAGGGAACGCCCGGCGTCAGCGTGTAAGGAATGCCGTGTTTTTCCAGCCGGCGGATCTGCTCGGCCACGGCGCTCCACACCGAGAGGTCGCCGGAATGCAGGCGGGCGACATCGTGGCCGGCCTGGTGGGCTGTCACATATTCGACCTCGATTTCGTCGAGTGACATCGGCGCCGTATCGATCAGTTTGGTCCCCGGTGCGCAGTGCTGCAGCAATTCCGGCGCGACGATGGAGCCGGCATGCAGACAGACCGGGCAGCTTGCCAGCAGCTTGGCGCCACGCAGTGTGATGAGGTCGGCGGCGCCGGGACCGGCGCCGATGAAATGAACGGTCATGGCGCATCTCCGCTGATGGCGATGGCGCAGGTGACCGAGCCGAGCACGGTGCGCGGACCAAGCAGCTTTGCACCGGGGCCGGCAACGGCAAGGGCGGAGGCTTCTGAGACGGAGGGTGTGCCGGCGAGGTCTTGCGAGAGATCGGATTTGCTGAGTGCCTCCGACGAGACGGCCTGAAGTGCTGCGTCATCAACGATGATGACGGGAAGGTTGAGCGTGCGGCCAGCGGCAGAGATCGCTTCTTCGTCTTTCTTGAGCGCGGCGGTCGCCAAGGCCGACAGCGCCGTCGTCGCCAGCCCGTGCGCTTCGAGGGCGGTTTCGATCGCCGCGAGCACGTCTTCGACGCTCACGCCCTTCCGGCTGCCGATGCCCGCCACCATCATGGCTTCACCCAGCTCCACTGGGTGACCGGCATGGCCGGGCGCCAGGCCTGCATCGAACCGACAGGAGAAGCGCGGGAGATCGCGATGCGGGTGAGGTCGCCGCCGCGCTTGATGTGCTCCGCGAGAAGCAGCGCCTCCATCTCCAGCGTCACCGCATTGGCAACTAGACGGCCACGGGATGGCAGCGCCTTGATGGCGGCGTTCAGTACGCCGGCGTCGCTGCCACCTCCGCCGATGAAGATCGCATCCGGCGTGTCCAGCCCGGCCAGTGCCTTGGGCGCCGACCCTTCCACCACGACAAGACCGGGGACGCCGCAATGCGCGGCGTTGCGGGCGATGCGGGCGGCGCGGTCGCTGTTGGCCTCGATGGCGATGGCGCGCATCGAGGGGTGAGCGAGCATCCATTCGATGCCGATGGAGCCGGAACCAGCGCCGATGTCCCACAGCAACTCCCCACGTCTAGGCGCCAGTGCGGAAAGCGTGATGGCGCGGATGTCGTGCTTGGTGATCTGGCCGTCATGCTCGAACAGATGGTCGGCACGGCCAACGGTCAGTGGTAGGATGCGGGCCTCTTGTGTCGATTCAAGCTCAAGCGCCAGCACGTTGAGGGGATTGATGTCTCTGAGATCGAAAGCGTCGGCACGTGCCGAGCGAAGCTTCTCGTTCGGTCCGCCCAGCGCTTCCAGAACGGTCAGCCGCGAACCGCCGAAGTCGAGCTCTACGAGCAGGCGCGCAATTGTCGCTGGTGCGTCGCCGTCCGATGTCAGCGCCAGGATGCGCGCCCTGGGATGCAGCAGCGGCCGGATCAGGTCGAGCGGCCTTCCATGCAGCGAGATCGTCTCGATGTCCTGCAACGCCCAGCCGAGCCGGGCGGCAGCCAGCGAAATCGCCGATGGCGCGGGGATGACATGCATCTCTTCAGGCTTGACCTTGCGGGCAAGGGTGGCGCCGACCCCGTGGAAGAATGGATCACCGGAGGCGAGCACGCAGACGCGCCGGCCGGCCAGCGCCAGCACGTCTGCCATGCCGGCATCGAAGGGCACCGGCCATGGGCGCTGCTCACCCTTGATGAGCGAAGCCACCAGCGCCAGATGCCGCTTGCCGCCGAAGACGAATTCGGCTTGCGCGATCAGCCGCTTGGCCTCGTCGCCGAGACCCGCTAAACCGTCCTCGCCGATGCCGATGATTGTAAGCCATTTTGGCGTGGGCTGTTTTTTTGACATGTCGCGCCGCCCCTCATCCGCCTGAGGCGTTCGTCGTTCGAAAAGTCAAGCAATTGACTTTTCGTCTGCCAGCCAGACCACTCCTCACCTCCCCGTGTAGTGACGGGGAGAAGGGAGAAGCTCCGGCGCTGACGCCTCCCTCTCCCCGTTCTTCAGGGGGAGAGGGTAGGGGTGAGGGGCAGCGCCGACGCTGTTCAACATGGTGCTCATGAAGAAGATTCTGATCCTTGGCGGCACGACAGAAGCGCGCCAATTGGCCGAAAAACTGGTGGAAGATTTCCGTGTCACTCTGTCGCTGGCCGGCCGCACCGAAAGCCCGGTGGCGCAAGGCGTGCCGGTGCGCAGCGGCGGATTTGGCGGCAATGAAGGGTTGGCCGTCTATCTCAGGGAGACGCGAACCGATCTGCTGATCGACGCCACGCATCCCTATGCCGCGCGAATTTCCGCCAATGCGGCGCAAGCCGCGCAAATGACCGGCGTGCCGATCCTTGCTTTGCGCCGCCCTGGCTGGGAGCCTGTCGATGGCGACCGCTGGACGCAGGCCGATACGACAGGCGATGCGGTGCATGCGCTTGGACCGGCGCCGCGCCGTATCTTCCTGGCGCTTGGTCGCCAAGAGGTCGCGGCTTTCGAGGCGGCGCCGCAGCATCACTACCTCATCCGCAGCGTCGATCCGGTCGAGCCGAAACTGGCGGTGCCGGATGCGGCTTACCTGCTGGGGCGCGGGCCGTTCCGCGAGCCGGATGAACACGCACTGCTCGAGGAGCACCGCATCGATGTTGTCGTGTCCAAGAACAGCGGCGGCGAGGCCACCTACGGCAAGATCGCCGCGGCGCGGGCGCTTAGCATCGAAGTGGTCATGGTGCGCAGGCCCTTCCTGCCGGAGGTGCCGTCGGCCGAAACTGTCGAAGCATTGGCCGCGATGATCGATCATTTGCTCGACCCCGTCGCGGAGCGCGGCGTGTAGACCAGCGCCGGTTTGTCGCCGCGCTTGATGATCCGTGTTTCCGGCGAACCGATGATGATGCAGGTCGCCATGTCGGCTTTTTGCGCGTCGACATCGGCCAGCAAAAAGACCTCGATGCGCTCGTCCGGGCGGCCGGCGGCGCGGCCGAAGATGACCGGCGTGGTGCCGGGCAGGATGGCGGCCAGGCATTCGAAGGCACGGCCGAGCTGCCAAGGGCGCGCCTTGCTGATCGGGTTATAGAGCGCGATGACAAAGCCGGCGCCGGCCGCCGCCAGCAGGCGCAGTTCGATCAAGTCCCACGGCTTCAGATTGTCGGACAGCGAGATGGCGCAGAAATCATGGCCGAGCGGCGCGCCGATGCGGGCGGCAACCGCCAGCATGGCGGTGACGCCCGGCACGACAGTGACATCGACGGTGCGCCATTCGGCCGGACCGGCCTCGATCGCCTCGCAGACGGCGGCCGCCATGGCGAACACGCCGGGATCGCCGCCGGAGACGACGGCGACGTCATGGCCGTCCGCCGCCTTTACCAGCGCGTCCTTGGAGCGGGCGAGTTCCTCGCGATTGTCCGAGGCGACGCGGGTCTGGTCCGGGCGCAGCTCCAGCCGGTCGAGATAAGGCTTGTAGCCATAGAAGAACTTTGCCTCGGCGACGGCGCGGCTGGCTTGCGGCGTCACCTGATCGGCATTGCCGGGCCCAAGGCCGATGACGGTGAGGCGGCCGCTCATGGCTTGGCTCCCATAACGCCAGGCCGGCCGGACCAGCCGGCGACCAGCACGATGGCGAAATAGGGGGCCTTGTCGTCCGGCTTGTCGGCAAGCTTCATCGAGATGCTGCCGGCCATGGTGCCGCGCTCGACATAAACGGCGCGGGCGAGCTTGCCGGTGGCGTCCAGTGCCCGCCTGATCTTGGACAGATTGCGGCCGACCTTCATGATGACGGCGGCATCCGTGTCGGCGAGACGGCGTGTCAGCTCGAACTCGCTCATCGTGCCGGGCAAAACCGTCAGCACATCGTCGCCCTGGACGATAGGCACGCCGGTCTGCGACCAGCAGCCGGACATGGCGGTGACGCCGGGGATGACCTCGGTCGGGAAGCGATGGGCGAGGCGGACATGCAGGTGCATGTAGGAGCCGTAGAACAGCGGGTCGCCTTCGGAGAGCACGGCTACCATGCGGCCGGCTTCGAGGTGTTCGGCGACCTTCTCGGCCGACTCCTCGTAGAAATCGGTGATCTGCGAACGGTAGTCGTCGTGATCCTTGTCGATCTCGGTGGTCACGGGATAGAGCAGTGGCAGTTCCAGCATATCCGGCCGGAAGCGCGCCTCGACGATGGCTCGCGCGTTGCTGTTGTTGCCGCGCTTGGCGAAATAGGCGACGACATCGGCTTCGGCGAGAATGCGCGCGGCCTTCAGCGTCAACAGCTCGGGGTCGCCGGGACCGGTGCCGACGCCGACCAAACGGCCTTTTGCCAAACCGTCTTTGACAGCCGCGTTCACAGGCCGGGCCTCGCCAGCGAATTGAGGGCGGCGGCGGTCATGGCGCTGCCGCCGAGGCGTCCCCGCACGATGGCATAGGGCACGCCATAGGAATTCTCGGCCAGCGCATCCTTGGATTCGGCCGCACCGACGAAGCCGACCGGCATGCCGATGATGGCTGCCGGTTTCGGCGCGCCATCGCGCAGCTTTTCCAGGAGATAGAAGAGCGCTGTCGGCGCATTGCCGATGGCCACGACCGAACCGGCCATGCGTTCGCCCCAGAGGTCGATCGCGGCGGCCGAGCGGGTGTTGCCGATCTGCTTGGCGATGTCGTGCGTGCGCGGGTCGCGCAAGGTGCAGATCACCTCATTGCCGGCCGGCAGCCTGGCGCGGGTGACGCCATGCGAGACCATTGCGGCATCGCAGAAGATCGGTGCGCCGGCCGCCAAGGCGCTGCGGGCAGCGGCGACGAAATCGCTGGAGAAGACAAAATGACTTGATGCTTCGACCTGGCCGCAGGCATGGATCATGCGGATGGCGACGTCGGCTTCCGCCTCGGAGAACCGGGACAGGTCGGCCTCTGCGCGGATGATGGCAAAAGAGCGCTCATAGATGGCGTTGCCGTCATGGATGTAATCGTAGGCGGCCATGCTTATTCCTGTCGGTAGCTTTCGGCGATTGCCGCCGGCCCGAGCCTTGTCAGGCAAGCGGCGGCGGTTTCGCCCTGAAATCGTGCGCTGCGGACCATCGCCGCGACGCTACTGACGCCGCGTGCGGCGTCATAGCCCGGCCTGTAGCCCGCAGGAAGGGCCTTTGCCGTCGCGTTCACGACAAGTCCGGCTCCGTTTTCGCCGCCGACCAATGTCAGCGCCGCCTGGCCTGGGTGCGCGCAGCCCTTGGCGCAGCCGGAAATGTGCAGTGTGAAGTCGAGACTATCGGTCATTTCGGCGGCGATTGTCTCGGCAATATCGCGCGTGGCGATTTGTCCGGATGCGCAGGCAGGAGTGCCGGGGCAGGCGGCGATGCGGGTGCGCGGGTCGGCTGCGGTGGTAACGAAGCCAAGGGCGGCGGCGGTGGCTTGCAGCGAGTGGTTTGCGGACGACGGTTGGCTGAGGAACAGCAAGGCGCGGCCGGGGGCGAGGCGGATTTCGGCGGTGCCGAGGTTCGACGCTCGGCTGGCAAGGTCGATAAGGTTTTGCGCTGGCATGCTGCCGAAGGGCAGGCCGATGCCGAGGGCGTGGCCGGTGTTCAAGTCGAAGAGGCCAATCGGCGAGCGAGAGCGCTCTACGGCGCCCCCCTCTGTCCTGCCGGACATCTCCCCCACTTGGGGGGAGATTGTGCTGTCGCCGCCGGTTTCGCCAGTTTTCAACGTCGAAGGCGAAGAGCTGACAGCGAAGCTGCTGATCTCCCCCCTTGTGGGGGAGATGTCCGGCAGGACAGAGGGGGGCGCGAAGGAATGCCAACCTGCGAGAGACGCTAGCTGCCTCTCCGACAAATCCCTCGCATGTGCCTCCCGGCCTTTCTCCGCGGTCATCCTGAGGGCAGCAACCGCAATATCGCGCGCTGCATCCTCATCGGCCGTCGCAAGCGGCCTCGCGCTTTGACCGTCGCCGGCAACAGACAAAGCCCACAGAACGTTACCGCCGTCCCGCACCGCCTTCAGCCTGACATCGGCCGTCACCCCATCCATCGTCAGCTGCCCGCCGCCATCGACAACCACCGAAACCTTCGGCCCGAGCCTCGGCGTCAGCCCAGCTTCCTCGACCGCAGCCCTGATCCGCTCAGCCAAAGATCGCGGATCGGCAATCTCCCGCGGATCGATGCCGGCCAGCGGCCCGGTCTCGACCGGCACGCCGGTACGCACTGCAATCCCCAGTGCATCGACCTCCGCCGCCAACAGCACGGCACTTTCCGCCGTCAGGCCGCGTATCTGCAGGCTGCCTCGTGCGGTCACTTCCATGATGCCGTTGCCGCGCTTCAAGGCGGATTCGCAGAGTCCGATCAGCGACTTGGGGGAAAGCCCTCCAGCAACCGGGTTGAGCCGCACCAGCAGGCCATCGCCGGTCTGCATCGGCGCCGAGAGAGCCGGACAGGCGCCGCGGCGCGAGAAGGCGTTCATGCCGCGACCCCGAGCGCCTCGGCCTCGGCGATCAACGCCGCGAGATCGTCGTCGATCGCGTTGCGCAAGGGATGCCAGAGACCGCGCTGGCGCGCCGACAGGAAGCGCTCGGCGATGACTTTGGCAGCGGCCGGATTTTCACGCAGGATGAAGGCGCGGACATCGGGATCGCCGACATAGGCGTCATGCACGGCCTCGATCAACGCGCCCGAAATGGCGTGCGTGGTTTCGGCAAAGCCGATGAGGCGGTCGACGGTTTCGGCAAACTCGGAAGCGCCGCGCGGACCATGCCGCATCTGGCCGGCTATAAAGCGCGCATTGACGGCTCGCGCCCGCACAACCCGCGACACAGCCTCGCCGACCGAGCGCGGCTTCGGCTTTTGCGGGTCGGTGGTGTCGAGCACGATGACGTCGGCATTTCGGCCCAATGCCGCAAGGGCGGCCGAAAAGCCGCCGATGAAGGCGACGTCGGCGGAGCCCTCGAGAATGTCGCGGCCGGGATCGTCGCCGGTGTGGACCAGCAGATCGGCCTCGGCGACGCGGGTCTCGAAAGCGCCGGGGGAGGCGATGCCTTCGCCCTCGGCGCCGCCATAAGCATGTGATGTCGCATCGAGATAGGCGCGGCCGATTTCTTCGCGCCCGACCCAGTCGCCGCTGGACAGCAGGTCCTCGACGCCGGCGCCGTAGGTGCCGGGCGAGGTGCCGAAGATGCGCGGGCCGATCTTGCCATCGGCACGGGTTCTGGCGGCGAGCGGGTTTTCCGAATCGTCCTCGTCGCGCGCGGCAACGGCGTTGGCAGCGGCGTCGATCAGCGCGATCTGGGTCGGGAACATGTCGCGGAACAGACCCGAAATCCGCCAGGTGACATCGACGCGCGGGCGACCGAGCGTGGCCGGCGGCAGCACTTCGATGCCGGTGATGCGGCCGGTGGCCGAATCCCATTGCGGCCGGCAGCCCATCAGCACCAGGCCTTGCGCGATCTCCTCGCCGCCGGTGCGCAGCGAGGCCGAGCCCCAGAGGTCGATGACCAGCGAGCGCGGCCAGTCGCCATGCGACTGCATATAGCCGCGCACGACTTCTTCTGCCGCCGCCTTTCCCAGATCGTAGGCGGTCGGCGTCGGCATGGTGCGCGGGTCGGAGGTGAACAGGTTGCGGCCGGTGGGCAGCACGTCGGAGCGGCCACGCGCCGGTGCGCCCGCCGGACCCGCCTTGATGTGACGGCCGTCGAGCGCGGCAAGAAGTGCTGCTTTCTCGGCCTCCGCGCTTTGCACGCGCATGGCGTCGGGCTCGTCGTCGGGAGCGCGGCCATAGATGTGCAGGCCGTCCTTGATGGCGAAATCCTTGAGGTCGCAGAGCCAGGCGTCGATGCGGCGCAGCGCCTCGTCGGGCGCGTCGGTTTTGGCGACGCCGGCTTCGGAGGCGAGGCCGGTCTTTTGCGCGGTGTCGACGATCAGCTTGGCCAGACGATCGCGCCGGCGGCGGTCGAGGCCGTCGGCCTGGGCGTATTCGTCGACGAGGCGCTCGAGCTTGTGCTGCTCTTCATCAAGGCCAGCAGCTGCCAGTGGTGGCGGCAGATGGCCAAGCGTGACGGCTGCTATGCGCCGCTTGGCTTGCGCCGCCTCGCCGGGATTGGAGACGATGAAGGGATAGATGACGGGCAGCGAGCCGGTGGCGATCTCGGGGAAGCAGTTTTGTGAGAGCGCAACCGTCTTGCCGGGCAGCCATTCCAGCGTGCCATGGGCGCCGACATGGATGAGAGCATGGATGCGGAGCGATTTGCGCAGCCACAGGCCGAAGGCCAGCAGATCGTGGCGCGGCGGCAGCGTCGGGTCGTGGTAATCGGCGCGCCGGTCGGCCGAGCGGCCACGGTCGGGGGCGAGAGCGACAGTGATGTTGCCGAAGGTGGCGGCGCGGAAGGGGAAGCCGCTCTTACCCTCCCCCTTGTGGGGAGGGTGGCCCGCAGGGCCGGGTGGGGGTGGTGCACCGCTACCCCCACCCCGTTTTGCGCCATCCGCTTCGCGAATGTCGCGAACCGACCCTCCCCACAAGGGGGAGGGTGAAGGGGCGCCCCATGCCGCCTCGACTGCAGCCAGTGCGTCAGCCGGCAAATCCTTTGAGAAGTCCAGATACTCCTCCAGCCCCAGCCCATCGCCTCTCCGCTCCAACGCGTCCAGCAACTCACGCGGCGTTTGCGGAATCCCTTCAACCCGATAGCCCTGCTCCTTCAGGTCATGCAGCATGGCCAGCACGCTGGACGGCACATCCAGGCCCACTGCATAGCCAGTGCGGCCGGGCGCGCTCGGATAGTCCGGAATGAGGATCGCCAACTTACGCGTCGCGCGGGGCGTCTGCTGCAGCTTGATGAACGCCGCGACACGCTCCGCCACTTGCGCCACGCGATCCGGTTCCGGGCGGTTCGCTAAGGCGCGGTGGCCGAGTGCCGGGTCGGTTTCGCTCTCGCCCTTGAAGGAAATCGCGCCGGCCAGGATGCGGCCGTCGAGTTCGGGCAGCACGACATGCATGGCAAGGTCGGCCGGCGCCAGGCCGCGCCGGTTGTTGTCCCAGACGTCGCGGCGGGTGGTGGCGACGATGACCTGGAAGACCGGCACGCAGGCCCGGTCGAACAGGGTTTGGACGCCGGGTTCGGCGCCGGATGCGAAGGCGGTTGAAGTGATGATAGCGGCGGGGTTGAGCGAGGCGAGCGCGGTCTCGACGAAGGCCAGCGACGTCGGGTCCTTCAGGCTGGAGACGAAGATCGGGACCGGTCTCATGCCGCGCTGGCGGAGTGCATCAAAGAGGGCACCGATTGGCGCGACATCGGCGGCCAGCAGCATCGAGCGGTAGAAGAGGATGGGGATGATGGGAGAGTTGATGTTGTCTGCGCCGAGTTCCCGCCCACCCCCCTCTGTCCTGCCGGACATCTCCCCCGGAAGGGGGGAGATTGTGCTCTCATAAATGTTTTCGCCAATCGCAGACCTTGCGGAGATCTCCAAAGGAGCAGGAGAGGAGCCGCCTTTGGTGACGGCTGATCTCCCCCCTTGAGGGGGAGATGTCCGGCAGGACAGAGGGGGGTGTGACGGAACGCCGACATCGGCAAAATTCAACTTGCCTACGACGCCGCGGCCAGGCTCGTAGTAGCCAGCTTTCGGCACGCTAACCGGGTCAGCCGCCGCCACATCGGACCCAGCCAACCCCGCCAGCCGCTGCACCAGCGCCGTCATATTCTCCGGGCCACCCTCGCGGAAATAACCAAGCAGGCCGTCCAGATCCTCGCGCGGCAGCGTCGAGGCTTCGATCAGCCTGAGATCCTCGTCGTGGCTCTCGCCCGGCAGCAGCGCCAGCTTGATGCCGTTCGCACGGGCAGTCGCGGCAAGCTGGTCGCAGCCATAGCGCCACCAGTCGTAGCCGCCGAGGATGCGCACCAATATCACCTTGGCGTAGCGAGCGACGCTGTCGATCCAGAGGTCCACGGACATGGGATGGCGCAGGTCGCGCAGCGCCGCCAGCCGCATTGACGGCAGGCGGGCGGCATCGGCCTTCCAGCCCGCCGCGAGGCCGGCGAGGTCGCTGTCGGTGAAGGACAGCGCCACGATATCCGCCGGCGTCTGCCGGAGATCAACTGGCTCGGCGAGATCGTCGAGCGACGCGGAGGTCGTGGTGAGTATGTGCATCGCGGCTCGTGCCTGAGATCAGCCGGCGAGTATACGCTCGATCGCCGGGCGGTTCAGCCCCTTCAGGCCAATGACGACAAGACGGGAGCGGCGGTCGTCCTCAGCCGCCCAGGCGCGGTCATAGTAATGATTGACGCGCGCGCCGACGGCCTGCAGCAAAAGCCGCATCGGCTTGCCGCCGACATCGACGAAGCCTTTCACGCGCAGCACATTCTCTTCCTCGGCAACCGTGGCGACGCGCCTGGCCAGTTCGTCCGGATTGGTGATGGAGGGGATGTCGACGATGAAGGTGTCGAAATCGTCATGCTCGTGGTCGAAGGCGCCGTCGTGATGCGACTTGCGGTTCTCGATGTCGTCCTCGACGGCGAGGCCGAGGCCGAGCAGCACCGAGGGATCGACCTTGCCATGTGCGGTCGGCACGATCTTCACGGCGCGGGCGGAATGTTCATTGATGATGGCGTTGGCGCGGGCCGAACCGGGGGCGTCCATCAGATCGCTTTTCGACAGGATGATCAGGTCGGCGCAGGCGATCTGGTCCTCGAAGACTTCTTCGACCGGATCGTCGTGGTCGAGCGTTTCGTCCTGAGCGCGCTGTGCCTGCAACGCGTCCATGTCGTTGGCGACGCGGCCTTCGGCCAGCGCCGGGCCGTCGACCACGGCGATGACGCCATCGACGGTCACCCGGCTCTTCACGCTTGGCCACTGGAACGCCTGGACCAGCGGCTTGGGCAGAGCGAGGCCCGAGGTCTCGATCAGGATGTGGTCGACCCTCGGTGTCAGCGCGAGGATCTTGTCGAGGGCGGGCACGAAATCGTCGGCGACTGTACAGCAGATGCAGCCATTGGCCAGTTCGACGATGTTTTCCTCGGGGCAGGTGTCGATGCCGCAGCCTTTCAGGATTTCCCCGTCGATGCCGATGTCGCCGAACTCGTTGACGATGATGGCGATGCGCTTGCCGCCGGCATTTTCCAGGAGATGGCGGACCAGCGTCGTCTTGCCGGCGCCGAGGAAGCCTGTAACGACGGTGCAGGGAACACGGGAGAGGTTGGCGGTCATGGTCAGTCCTTCAGGATATCGAGGGGCGGGATGCGGGCCACTAGGCCGCGCTTGAGGCTATCGGGCCGGCCGCGCCAGGGGATGAGGCCGTCGGTCGAAGTCGCGAAAAGTTTTGCGCCGGTGACGAGATCGACGCCGCTGGTTGGGGTCAAATCGCCAAAGACATAGCTCCAACAGCCGTCGCGCAGGATGGCGGCGCTGAGGCGGCGCTTGCAATTGCCGAGACATTCGGCGGTGCGGACCCGGATATCGCCGGCAGCGGCGCGGCGTGTGTCCTCAGCCAGCAATTCGCCGGCGCGCGGATGGGCGTCGGAACCGGTCTCATCGCGGCAGGAGGCGCAGACGATGATGGTCACGCCGGTCAGGGCGTCGTTGTCCCCGGACGCAATGTCCGCTGTGCCAGCCGAAAAACTGCTGTTCTGGTCCAAAAACCGTGCTCCTTGCCCGGAAACCCGCCAGGCGATCGGATACTTTGTCTCAGACGGCAGGTCTCCTGGCTCGCGGGTCATCGCCTTGGTTAGCCGCCTTCCCGGTGTTACCCAGTGGCATTCGGCCTTGGCTCTTCGCTTACAGTTGCGGGGACAGCCGCGGATTTGGGATTTTGTCCCGCACCGCATTCCCTCTTGGCCCTTGCCGTTGCGGGCAGGGGACCGTCTGGAGCGGATTTAGGCTGTTGCGGGGAGTTGTGTCAACGCGCTGCTACGACATAGCGATGTCGGCCAGGGGTTTCCCCAGATTGCCGGCCGGCGTCACTTCGATGCGCTCAAGGCCAAGCCAGCCCTGCATCTCCTTTAGTTCCTCGAAAAGCTGTGCGGTGGTCTCAGGCGGTGCGCCTGCTTCGGCATAGGCGGCGTGGACGCGTAAGACACTCGCAGGCCGGTCGGCCTTGAGGTCGACGCGGGCGACGATCTTGTCGCCGAGCAAGAAAGGCAGCACGTAATAGCCATATTGCCGCTTGTCGGCCGGGGTGTAGATCTCGATGCGGTAGCGGAANTCGAAGAGACGCTCGGTGCGCGCGCGCTCGAAGACCACCGGATCGAAGGGGGCCAGCAAGGCGCGGGCCTCGATCTTTCGCGGCAGGCGGGCGTCCCTATAGAGGTAAGCCGGCTTGTCCCAGCCTTCGACGTTTACCGGCAGCAGTTCGCCCATCTCGACCAGTTCCTCCAGCCGGCCCTTCATGTCGGCCGGCGACAAGCGGAAATAATCGCGCAGGTCACCCGACGTCGCGATGCCGTGGGCGCGGGCGGAAATGCGCAGCAATTCGCGGTGCGCGTCCTCGGCCGCCGGCACCGGCAGGTCGAGGATCGCCTGCGGCAGCACGCGCTCGGGCAGGTCGTAGAAACGCTCGAAGCCACGGCGGTGCGCCGTGGTGATGCGTCCGGCCCAGAAGAGCCATTCGAAGGCGTGCTTGGCGTGGCTCCAGCCCCACCAGCCGCCCGAACCTTTCTGGCCCTCCAGTGCCGAAGCGGCAATCGGGCCGCGCTCGGCGACCGCGCGGTAGATCTCTTCGATATAGGCGGCGTGCTCGCGGCCCCATTTGGCGAGGCCCAGATACATTTCGTCGCCGCTTTCAGCGCGCTGCATGCGCCAGCGCATCAGTGGGTAGGTCTCGACCGGCAGGAACGAGGCCTCATGCGCCCAGTACTCGAACACGGTGCGCTTGCGGGTGATTGCGGCATTGTCGAGCAGGGTGAGCGGGTAGGGGCCAAGGCGCGAATAGAGCGGCATATAGTGGGCGCGCACCACGGCGCTGACGGAATCGATCTGCAGCAGGCCGGTGCGCGACAGCACGCGGGCGAGGTGGCGGCGATCGGGCGTGCCGACCGGGCGGGGATCGAGAAATCCTTGCGCGGCGAGCGCGATGCGCCTGGCCGCGGGGAGTGAGATTTTGTCCTTCGTCAAAGTGTCTTGCCTCGAACCATTTTCCCGACTTTAGCCGGCGATTCCGGTCATGCTAGCAGGCAAATGGCGGGAGATGTGTCAGGAGACAAAAGTGGAGTGAAAGATGAAGGAAATCAAACAGGAGGAGATCGGACCAGTTTTTCCCGGCCTGCCGTCCAGCACTGTCTTTTGAACAAGGTTTGACTTGCTTCGCTGAAAGCCGTGCGCTAACCCTCGCCGCGTTGCAGCAAAGGCACCTAACACGGTTCAGCGGTTAAACTGTCGCGCTTCCGCATTAGGGTTGGTTGCTGTAATCAAAGTGGATTGGCCGCCAACGGAAAGCCGAGCATGAACGTACTCCTCAGTTCATACCTGCCCATCGTCCTCTTCATCGCCGTGGCTGCGGTTGTAGGCCTGGCGCTTATCATCGCGCCGTTCCTGGTGGCTTATCGCAATCCCGATCCGGAGAAGCTTTCCGCCTACGAGTGCGGGTTCAACTCGTTCGACGATGCCCGGATGAAATTCGACATCCGCTTCTACCTGGTGTCGATCCTGTTCATCATCTTCGATCTGGAAGTGGCCTTCCTGTTTCCGTGGGCGGTGTCGTTCTCGAAGATCGGCATGCTCGGTTTCTGGTCGATGATGGTGTTTTTGGCGGTGCTGACCATCGGCTTTGCCTATGAGTGGAAAAAAGGAGCGCTGGAATGGGATTGAACGACAGTTCCGGAACGCTCGTCGCGCCGAAGCCCAAAGGCCTGATCGACCCCAATACGGGACGTCCGGTCGGTTCCGACGATCCGTTCTTCCTCGAGATCAACAATGAACTGGCCGACAAGGGTTTTCTGGTCACCTCGACCGAGGCGCTGATCACCTGGGCACGCAGCGGCTCGCTGATGTTCATGACCTTCGGTCTCGCCTGCTGCGCCGTCGAGATGATCCACACCTCGATGCCGCGCTATGATTCTGAAAGGTTTGGCGTGGCTCCTCGCGCGTCGCCGCGCCAGTCCGACATCATGATCGTGGCGGGAACGCTGACCAACAAGATGGCCCCGGCTTTGCGCAAGGTCTACGACCAGATGCCGGAGCCGCGCTACGTCATCTCGATGGGTTCCTGCGCCAATGGCGGCGGCTATTATCACTATTCCTATTCGGTGGTGCGCGGCTGCGACCGCATCGTGCCGGTCGACATCTATGTGCCCGGCTGCCCGCCAAGCGCCGAAGCGCTGCTCTACGGCATTCTTCTCCTGCAGAAGAAGATCCGCCGCACCGGCACGATCGAACGGTAGACCCATGGCCGCATCCCTGAGCGAACTGTCGACCTATCTCGGCGAAAAGCTGCCGGGCCGCGTCACCGATGCAGTGCTTGCCTATGGCGAACTGACGATCTCGGTTGCTACAGACAATCTGATCGAGGTGACAAGCTTCCTGCGTGACGATTCGGGCTGCCAGTTCATTTCGATCATCGATATCTGCGGCGCCGACTACCCGTCGCGCGTCAAGCGTTTCGATGTCGTCTATCATCTGCTGTCGCCGAAGCAGAATTTGCGCATCCGCATCAAGGTGCAGGCCGACGAAGAGACGCTGGTGCCGTCGCTCACCGCTGTCTATCCCGGCGCCGACTGGTATGAGCGCGAAGCCTACGATCTCTATGGCGTGCTGTTCTCCGGCCATCCGGACCTGCGCCGCATCCTCACGGATTACGGCTTCGAGGGCCATCCCCTGCGCAAGGACTTCCCGCTGACAGGTTTCGTCGAGGTGCGCTACGACGACGAAGCCAAGCGCGTGATCTACGAGCCGGTGGAATTGAAGCAAGAATTCAGGAACTTCGATTTTCTCTCGCCATGGGAAGGGACGGACTACGTCCTGCCGGGCGATGAGAAGGCGAAACAGTGAGTAGGAAGTAGTGAGTAGTCAGTAGGAAAAGATTTGGAGCAACGGATCGAATCTTATCGCGACTTGAAGGTGTGGCAATCGGCGATGACGCTTGCTGAGGATTGCTACCGTTTCACCAAAGAGTTTCCGAGGGATGAGATTTACGGCATGACCTCTCAGATGCGCCGATCGGCGGTTTCGGTCGCAGCGAACGTCGCGGAGGGATACGGTCGGGAGAACAGAGGGTCGTTCGTTCAATTTTTTGCGCATGGCGCAAGGCTCGTTGAAGGAACTGGAGACACACATACTGCTGGCATGTCGGGTTGGCCTGCTGCGAAAAGACAATGAGATTGAGCTGCTGCTGCGATGCGAAGAGATTGGAAAAATGATGAGATCTCTTATCCGAACGGTGCAGGCCAAGCAGGCGGAATGAAGCAGGCATTGAGATTGATGATCACTACTCACTACTCACTACTGACTCTTCGCCAGAGGCGCCAGAATGGCTGAAACCTCCGTCCGCAACTTTAACATCAACTTCGGACCGCAGCACCCTGCGGCACACGGTGTTTTGCGTCTTGTGCTGGAGCTTGACGGCGAGGTGGTCGACCGCGTCGATCCGCATATCGGCTTGCTGCATCGCGGCACCGAAAAGCTGATCGAGCACAAGACCTATCTTCAGGCAGTGCCCTACCTCGACCGGCTCGACTATTGCGCACCGATGAACCAGGAGCATGCCTTCGCGCTCGCCACCGAGCGGTTGCTCGGCATCGAAGTGCCGAAGCGCGGCCAGTTGATCCGCGTGCTCTATTCCGAGCTCAGCCGCATCATGTCGCACATCCTCAATGTGACGACGCAGGCGCTGGATATCGGCGCGCTGACGCCGCCGCTGTGGGGTTTCGTCGAACGCGAAAAGCTGATGGTGTTTTATGAGCGCGCTTCCGGTTCGCGCATGCACGCGGCCTATTTCCGTCCGGGCGGTGTGCACCAGGATCTGCCGGCGAAGCTGGTCGAGGACATCGGCAAGTGGATCGACCCGTTCCTGAAGTCGCTTGACGACCTCGACAAGCTGCTTACCGGCAACCGCATCTTCAAGCAACGCAATGTCGATATCGGTATCGTGTCGCTTGCCGACGCCTGGGCCTGGGGTTTTTCCGGCGTCATGGTGCGCGGCTCGGGTGCTGCCTGGGATTTGCGCAAGTCGCAGCCCTATGAATGCTATTCCGAGATGGATTTCGACATCCCGATCGGCAAGAACGGCGACTGCTACGACCGTTATCTCGTGCGCATGGAAGAAATGCGTCAGTCGGCCAAGATCATGCGTCAGTGCGTCGACCTTCTGCTCGGCAAGGAGAGCACCGGGCCGGTGTCGAACCTCGACGGCAAGGTGGTGCCGCCCAAGCGCCAGGCGATGAAGCGCTCGATGGAAGCGCTGATCCATCATTTCAAGCTCTATACTGAGGGTTACCGCGTGCCGGCCGGCGAGGTCTATGCCGCGGTCGAGGCGCCGAAGGGCGAGTTCGGCGTCTATCTCGTCTCCGACGGCACCAACAAGCCCTACCGCTGCAAGCTGCGCGCGCCCGGCTTCGCGCATCTGCAAGCCATGGATTTCCTCTGCCGCGGCCACATGCTGGCCGACGTCACCGCCGTTCTTGGCTCCCTCGACATCGTGTTTGGTGAGGTCGATCGCTAAATGTCAGTCCGCCGTCTCGCAGAAGCAAGCGTCCAGCCAGCCTCCTTCGCCTTCAACCGGGCGAATGCGGCGGTTGCGAAGCAATGGATCAAGAAATATCCGAAGGGCCGCGAGCAGTCGGCGATCATTCCCTTGCTGATGATTGCGCAGGAGCAGGAAGGCTGGGTCACCAAGGCGGCGATCGAGACGATTTCGGACATGCTCGGCATGCCGCGCATTCGCGGCCTCGAAGTCGCGACCTTCTACACGCAGTACCAGCTCAATCCGGTCGGCACGCGCGCACATATCCAGGTCTGCGGCACCACGCCCTGCATGCTGCGCGGCTCGGAAGCGCTGATGGATGTGTGCCGCTCGAAAATCCATCACGACCAATTCCACACCAACGACAAGGGCACACTGTCGTGGGAGGAAGTCGAATGCCTCGGCGCCTGCGTCAACGCGCCGATGGTGATGGTCTTCAAGGATACGTTCGAGGATCTCACCCCCGAGCGGCTGGCCGAAATCATCGATCTTTACGATGCGGGCAAGGGCGCCTCGGTTCCCACGGGACCGCAAAACGGCAGAACCGGCTCGGAGCCGGCGCCTGGCCTGACGACGCTGAAGAGCGAAAAGGCGATCCTCAAAGCAACGCGCGACAAGGAAGCCAGGGCGGCGAGCAAGGCTGCCCACGCGGCGCCCGACGCAATCATTGCGGCGCCTGTTCCGGCTCCTGCCGCTCCTGCAGCGGCCGCCCCGGTCGCGCCATCCAACGCCGGCAAACCGAAAACCGATGCGCCGGAAACCAGCTCGGCGTTGAAGTCGCCCTCCAGGGCCAAGGTTGCACCGGCGGCGGAAAAAGCGGCGAGCGTCCCGGCGCCCCTGCATTCGGCCGCCAACGCCAACACCGCGGCGCCTGAAGTCGAGAAGGTCGCCAAGCAGCGTAATGGCCCGAAGACCACCTCCACGCCGGCAGCTGCCTTCATCGCTCCGGAATTCAAGGCGCCAGCGGCCAACGCCCCGGTGGCCCCGACCGTCAAGGCGCCGACAGCCAGACCCGCAAAGCCGTCGCTCGAGGACAAGAACCGTCCGGCCGGAATCGACAGGCCGGCTGCGGTCGACGATCTCAAGCTGATCTCGGGCATTGGCCCGAAGATCGAGGGCATCCTTCATTCGCTTGGCATCTTCACCTTCACACAGGTCGCATCCTGGAATAAGGCCGAGCGCGACTGGGTGGATGGATATCTCGCTTTCCAGGGCCGCATCGAGCGCGACGACTGGGGCAAGCAGGCCAAGGCGCTCGCCAAGGGCGGCGTCGCCGAATACATCCGCGTCTTCGGCAAGGAGCCACGTTGATGGCTGAAGCGCAAAGCACCGGATCTTTGCTGTCGCTGCGCAGCATTGTCATCGGCGTTGTCTGCATCGCTGCTGCCAACATCCTTCTGGAGGGGCTTCGGCGCCTCGTCGAATTGCCGTTTTCGGATACCCTGGAATCGATGGCCGCGACCGGCATAGGCGTGCTGGTGTGGGTCTCGATCGTCTTGCGGGGAAAGAGGTAAGTCATGCTGGCTGACAAAGACCGCATCTTCAACAACATCTACGGGCTCTTCGACAAGTCACTGGCCGGCGCGATGGCGCGCGGCGCCTGGGACAACACGCCCGGCATCATCGCCAAGGGGCGAGAGTGGATCGTAAACGAGATGAAGGCGTCAGGCCTGCGCGGCCGTGGCGGCGCCGGTTTCCCGACCGGGCTGAAATGGTCGTTCATGCCCAAGCAGAGCGATGGAAGGCCGAGCTATCTCGTTGTCAACGCCGACGAATCCGAGCCGGGCACGTGCAAGGACCGCGATATCCTGCGCAACGATCCGCACACGCTGGTCGAGGGCTCGTTCATCGCCGGCTTCGCCATGGGCGCGGTCGCCGCCTACATCTATGTGCGCGGCGAGTTCATCCGCGAGCGCGAGGCGCTGCAGCGCGCCATCGACGAGGCCTACGAGGCCAGGCTGATCGGCAAGAACAACACGTCCGGCTACGATTTCGACATCTACATGCATCACGGCGCCGGCGCCTATATATGCGGCGAGGAAACAGCGCTGCTCGAAAGCCTCGAAGGCAAGAAGGGCCAGCCCCGGCTGAAGCCGCCATTCCCGGCCAATGTCGGCTTGTACGGTTGTCCGACAACCGTGAACAATGTCGAGTCCATCGCGGTCGCGCCGACCATTTTGCGCCGTGGCGCCGCCTGGTTCTCGTCCTTCGGCCGGCCCAACAATGTCGGCACCAAGCTGTTTTGCATCTCCGGCCATGTCAACAATCCGTGCACCGTCGAAGAGGCGATGTCGATCCCGTTCCGCGAGCTGATCGAAACCCATTGCGGCGGCATTCGCGGCGGCTGGGACAATCTCCTCGCGGTCATTCCGGGCGGCGCTTCGGTGCCGCTGGTGCCGGCCGAGCAGATCATCGATGCGCCGATGGATTTCGATGCTTTGCGCGACCTGAAATCCGGCCTCGGCACGGCGGCTGTCATCGTCATGGACAAATCGACCGATATCGTGAAGGCGATCGCCAGGCTTTCCTATTTCTACAAGCATGAGAGCTGCGGCCAGTGCACGCCATGCCGCGAAGGCACCGGCTGGATGTGGCGGGTGATGGAGCGGCTGGTGCGCGGCGAGGCGCAGAAGCGCGAGATCGACATGCTGCTCGACGTCACCAAACAGGTGGAGGGTCATACGATCTGCGCGCTGGGCGATGCCGCGGCATGGCCGATCCAGGGCCTGATGCGGCATTTCCGCGGCGAGGTGGAGCGGCGCATCGACGAGTTTTCGCGCAACGCGCACCGGGCCGAACCGGTGATGGTGGCGGCTGAGTAGATTTGAAATACGGGCGCAAGCCCGGGACTGACACAGCGGGGCGGGGCAAGCGAAGAAACGACCAGGAGATGTCTATGGCGCAGTATTCGAACCCTTTGATGCCCAATTTGGACCAGCTTGAAAAGATGAACCAGGATTTGACCAGGATGATGCCGAAGGAGATGGCCAGCGCCGTCAACCTTCTCGCGCATCCTGTCGCGGGTGCCGCCGCCATGTCGGCGCTGGGCTTCGGCCTTGCCAACCATGCATTTGGCGTGTGGCTCGGCGCCTTGTCGGGTGCTGCCGAGGCATCGCAGCGGATTTTCCAGCCGATCATCGACGATTTCGAGCAGCGCACCCAAGAGTTCTCCGAGACCGCGCCGGCCACCAAGGCGCGCGCGGCGACCAGAACCCTGATCGCCGAGGCGCAGAGTTTTGCCCAGGATGTGACCGATATTGCCGCTCGCACCTTCGATGCCGAGCCGGAGAAGACCGATGCCGTCGCCGAAGGCGCGACGATCGGATTGATGCCGGAGGATTTCAGACAGCCCAAGGCCGTGGCGCGTCCGGCCAAGCCGTCGGATCTCAAGGCGATCACCGGCGTTGGGCCGAAGCTGGAAAAGGTGCTGAACGGCCTCGGCATCTGGACCTTTGCCCAGATCGCGGCGTGGACGCCGGAAGAGGTCGCCTGGGTCGAGGACTACCTGTCGCTCACCGGCCGCATCGGCCGCGACGAGTGGACCCGCCAGGCCGCGGCGCTGACGCTGGCCGCCAAGGCGAAGAAGTAGGGGTGGCAGGCATGGATATCCACGACAGGAGCGATGTTCTCGATGTGCGCAATGCCATCGTCAGCAACTCCAGATTTGACGATGTGAACTTGTCGAACACGCAGTTTCACAACGTCGACCTGTCGGCGGCCGTTGTGGACGACGCGAACCTCTCGGACGCGTTTTTCAGCAATGTGAATATGAGCAATTTGAAGATAGAAAACGCTGAAGTCGCCGGCATGATGATCAATGGCATCAGGCTGAGCGATCTGTTTCAGGCATATGAGACGGCGCAGACCGCCAGGGGCAATTGATGGCAAAGCTCAAGGTCGACGGGAAAGAGATCACTGTACCCGACCACTACACGCTGCTGCAGGCGGCCGAGGATGCCGGCGCGGAAGTGCCGCGCTTCTGCTTCCATGAGCGGCTGTCGATCGCCGGCAATTGCCGCATGTGCCTGATCGAGGTGAAGGGCGGGCCGCCCAAGCCGCAGGCCTCCTGCGCCATGAATGTGCGCGACCTGCGTCCGGGACCCAATGGCGAGGCGCCTGAAATCTTCACCAACACGCCGATGGTCAAGAAGGCCCGCGAAGGCGTGATGGAATTCCTGCTGATCAACCATCCGCTGGATTGCCCGATCTGCGACCAGGGCGGCGAATGCGACCTGCAGGACCAGGCGATGGCCTTCGGCGTCGATTCCTCGCGCTATCACGAGAACAAGCGCGCGGTCGAAGACAAGTATATCGGCCCACTGGTCAAGACGGTGATGAACCGTTGCATCCACTGCACGCGCTGCGTTCGCTTCACCACGGAAGTTGCGGGCATTTCCGAGCTTGGCCTGATCGGCCGCGGCGAGGATGCCGAGATCACCACCTATCTCGAAAGTGCCATGACCTCCGAGCTGCAGGGCAATGTCATCGACCTCTGCCCGGTCGGCGCGCTGACCTCCAAGCCTTTCGCCTTTCAGGCACGGCCGTGGGAGCTGACCAAGACAGAATCCATCGACGTCATGGACGCCGTCGGCTCGGCAATCCGCGTCGACAGCCGTGGCCGCGAGGTGATGCGCATCCTGCCGCGCGTCAATGAAGCGGTGAACGAGGAGTGGATTTCCGACAAGACCCGCTTCATATGGGACGGATTGCGCACGCAGCGCCTCGACCGCCCCTATGTCCGCAAGGACGGAAAGTTGGCGCCGGCCAGCTGGGCCGAAGCGTTCGTTGCGATCAGGGATGCGGTGTCGAATGCTGCGCCCGAGAAAATCGGCGCGATTGCGGGCGATCTTGCCGCCGTCGAGGAAATCTACGCACTGAAGCAGCTTATGGCTGCGTTGGGCTCAAGGAACACCGATTGCCGCCAGGACGGCGCCGCACTCGATCCCGCGCTCGGCCGCGCCAGCTACATCTTCAACCCGACCATCGAGGGCATCGAGCAGGCCGACGCGGTGCTGATCATCGGCGCCAATCCGCGCTTCGAGGCCTCGGTGCTCAATGCCCGCATCCGCAAACGCTGGCGGATCGGCAATCTGCCGGTCGGCGTCATCGGCGAGGTCGGCGACACGCGTTACGACTACGAACAGCTCGGCGCCGGTCCGGAGTCGCTGAAAGACCTGGCCGACGGCAATGGCAAGTTCTTCCAGGTGCTGAAGAAGGCGACGCATCCGCTGATCATCGTCGGCCAGGGCGCGCTGTCGCGTGCCGACGGCGCGGCGGTGCTCGGCCAGGCGGCGAAACTCGCCACCGCCGTCAACGCTGCCCGCGCCGACTGGAACGGCTTTGCCGTGCTGCACACTGCGGCCGCGCGCGTCGGCGGTCTCGATGTCGGCTTCGTGCCTGGCAAGGGCGGCAAGAACGTTGCCGGCATGCTGGGTGAGAGCGAGGTTCTGTTCCTGCTCGGCGCCGACGAGATCGACATGTCCAAGACCGGCGGCGCCTTCGTCGTCTATGTCGGAACGCATGGCGACGCCGGTGCGCACCGCGCCAATGTCATCCTGCCGGGAGCCGCTTACACCGAAAAGTCCGGCACCTATGTCAACACCGAGGGACGCGTGCAGCAGACCAACCGCGCGGGCTTCGCGCCGGGCGACGCGCGCGAAGACTGGGCGATCCTGAGGGCATTGTCCGATGTGCTGGGCAAGAAACTACCCTTCGATTCGCTGCAGCAGTTGCGCGCCAAACTCTATGGCGAATACCCGCATCTCGCCCGCATCGATCATGTCGAAGCCGGCAATGCCGATGACGTCGCTAGGGTGGCGAAGCTCGGCGGGCGGCTGAACAAGGGCACTTTCACCTCGCCGGTCACGGATTTCTATCTGACCAACCCGATTGCGCGGGCCTCCGCCGTCATGGCGGAATGCTCGGCGCTGGCGAAAAACGGCTTCAGGCAGGCGGCAGAGTAGACATGGACACCTTCTTCTCCTTCTACGTGCTGCCGACGCTGATCATCCTTTTGAAGTCGGTCGTGCTGATCGTCGTTTTGCTGATCGGGGTTGCCTACCTGCTTTACGCCGACCGCAAGATCTGGGCGGCGGTACAATTGCGCCGCGGCCCGAACGTCGTCGGCCCGTGGGGCACGCTGCAGGCTTTCGCCGATCTGCTGAAATTCGTCTTCAAGGAACCGGTCATTCCGTCCGGCGCCAACAAGGGCGTGTTCCTGCTGGCGCCGCTGGTGTCGGCCGTGCTGGCAATCTCGGCCTGGGCGGTCATTCCCGTCAATGCCGGCTGGGGGATCGCCAACGTCAATGTCGGCATCCTCTACGTCTTCGCCATCTCCTCGCTCGAGGTCTATGGCGTGATCATGGGCGGCTGGGCGTCCAACTCGAAATACCCGTTCCTCGGCGCGCTGCGCTCGGCGGCGCAGATGGTGTCCTACGAAGTCTCGATCGGCTTCGTCATCGTCACCGTGCTGCTCTGCGTCGGCTCGCTCAACCTGTCGGACATCGTGCTGTCGCAGCAGGACGGTCTGGGCACCAAGCTTGGCCTGCCCAACAGCTTCCTCGACTGGCACTGGCTGGCGCTGTTCCCGATGTTCGTCATTTTCTTCATCTCGGCGCTGGCCGAGACCAACCGCCCGCCCTTCGACCTGGTGGAAGCCGAGTCGGAACTCGTCGCCGGCCACATGGTCGAATACTCCTCGACGCCGTTCCTGTTGTTCTTCCTCGGCGAATATGTCGCCGTGGTGATGATGTGCGCGCTGGCCACCATCCTGTTCCTCGGCGGCTGGCTGCCGCCCTTCGACTTCGCCCCCTTCACCTGGGTGCCCGGCGTGATCTGGTTCGTGCTCAAGATCTGCCTGATGTTCTTCATGTTCTCCATGGTGAAGGCCTTCGTGCCGCGCTACCGATACGACCAGCTGATGCGGCTCGGCTGGAAAGTATTTTTGCCGATCTCGCTGTTCATGGTCGTTGCCACCGCGGCCTTCCTCAAGATCACGGGGATGGCGTGATGGGCGATTTCACCCTTGGTTTTTTGGGAGCAGTTGCCGGCGTAGTCGTGGCGTTGTTCGGCAATCTGGTCGTGCTTCCTTACGTCTTGCGGCAACAGGAACAAAGGTTGGCAGCAAACTACCGAGCCCCGGTGTTTAGCTGGGACAAGCAGAAATTGGCTGCTCTGACGACACTTGCTTACCGTTTCCTGATGCCTGTTTTGTTTGGGTTTGTCGGCGCCATCGCTGCAATACAGATTTTTGGGGGTGCCGAATGAGTGCGCTTGCTCAAGCCGCAAAATCGCTGCTGCTGCAGGATTTCGTCAGCGCCTTCTTCCTGTCGATGCGCCAGTTCTTCGCGCCGAAGGAGACGATCAACTATCCGCACGAAAAGGGGCCGATCAGCCCGCGCTTCCGGGGCGAGCATGCTTTGCGCCGTTACCCCAATGGCGAAGAGCGCTGCATCGCCTGCAAATTGTGCGAAGCGATCTGTCCGGCGCAGGCGATCACCATCGAGGCCGGCCCGCGCCGCAATGACGGCACGCGCCGCACCGTGCGCTACGACATCGACATGGTGAAGTGCATCTATTGCGGCTTCTGCCAGGAAGCCTGCCCGGTCGACGCTATCGTCGAGGGGCCGAATTTCGAGTTCGCGACGGAGACGCGCGAAGAGCTTTACTACGACAAGGACAGGCTGCTGGCGAATGGCGACCGCTGGGAACGCGAACTGGCGCGCAACATCTCGCTGGACTCGCCCTACCGCTGACATTTGACGCATGGACGGGGCGAGGGGCCTCGTCTAAGGACAACGCAACTTGCCGGCCGGAGGCGGTCGCAGAAATCAAACAGGACGGATGTCCTGTTTGGACAGGAACCCGGGGGATCCCCAATGCTGAGTGGACTAGAGGCGGCCTTTTTCTACCTCTTCGCCTTTGTCGCGGTGGCGTCGGCCTTCATGGTCATTTCGTCGCGCAACCCCGTGCATTCCGTGCTGTTCCTGATCCTGACCTTCTTTAACGCCGCCGGCCTGTTCATGCTGACCGGCGCCGAGTTCCTGGCGATGATCCTGCTCGTCGTCTATGTCGGCGCGGTCATGGTGCTGTTCCTGTTCGTCGTCATGATGCTCGATGTCGACTTCGCCGAGATGAAGGAAGGCGCCCTGCAATATGCGCCGATCGGCGCGCTGGTCGGGCTGATCCTGGCGGCCGAGCTGATCGTGGTGCTCGGCGGCTACACCTTCGCGCCGCAACTGGCCTCGACGGTCTCCAAACCCATCCCGGATCTTGCCGCGCGGACAAACACCGCAGCACTCGGCGACATCCTCTATACCGACTACCTCTACTACTTCCAGATTTCGGGCCTCATCCTGCTGGTCGCCATGATCGGCGCCATCGTGCTGACGCTGCGCCACAAGGAAGGGATCAAGCGGCAGTCGATCGCAGCCCAGGTCGGCCGCACGCCGGCGACAGGCATGGAAATCCGCAAGGTCAAGTCGGGCGAGGGGCTCTGACGATGTTCGGTCGTTTGAAGAAAAAATACTGGGGAGAGCAGGTTGCCTCTTGGCGGGTTGATTCGACTGAAAAGGCCTGGGTATTCGTCTGGAATCGCGACGGGAATCTTACGCTGAACATCAAGAGCGAAGATTTCACATACGTTCAGGGGGCAGGCCGGAATGATGCAACAGTTATCTTCGAGCCTTCTGCCATAGACAGCCTTTTGGACGCCATCGTATCCGCGCGTTCAATGATTCAACAAATGCCGGGAAAGGTTTGATCTGGCCATGGTCGTCGGCATCGCACATTACCTGACCGTATCGGCGATCCTGTTCACGCTGGGCGTGTTCGGCATCTTCCTGAACCGCAGGAACATCATCGTCATCCTGATGTCGATCGAGCTGATCCTTTTGGCGGTCAACATCAATTTCGTTGCCTTCTCGGCGGCATTGGGCGATCTCGTCGGCCAGGTGTTTGCCCTGTTCGTGCTGACGGTCGCCGCCGCCGAAGCGGCCATCGGTCTTGCCATTCTCGTCGTCTTCTTCCGCAACCGCGGCTCGATCGCGGTCGAAGACGTGAACCAGATGAAGGGTTGACGGGGCTAACATGTATCAAGCGATCGTCTTCCTTCCGCTGCTCGGCTTCCTGATCGTCGGTCTGTTCGGCAATTCGCTGGGCGCCAAGGCATCGGAATACATCAGCTCGGGCTTCCTGGTGATCTCGGCCGTGCTGTCCTGGGTCGCCTTCTTCTCCGTCGGCTTCGGCGAGGGCGAGGTGTTCACCGTGCCGGTGCTGCGCTGGATCCAGTCGGGCGGGCTCGACGCGTCCTGGGCGCTCAGGATCGACACGCTGACGGTGGTCATGCTGGTGGTGGTCAACACGGTGTCCGCGCTGGTCCACATCTATTCGATCGGCTACATGCACCACGATCCGAACCGACCGCGCTTCTTCGCCTATCTGTCGCTGTTCACCTTCGCCATGCTGATGCTGGTGACGGCGGACAATCTGGTGCAGATGTTCTTCGGCTGGGAAGGGGTGGGTCTCGCGTCCTATTTGCTGATCGGCTTCTGGTACAAGAAGCCGTCGGCCAATGCCGCTGCCATCAAGGCCTTCGTCGTCAACCGCGTCGGCGATTTTGGCTTCGCGCTCGGCATTTTCGGCGTCTTCGTTTTGTTCGGCTCGGTCAATCTCGGCACCATCTTCGCCAATGCCGCGACGTTCATTCCGGCCGAAGGCGCGCCGCAAGGGGCCGCCGTGCTGACCTTCCTCGGCTATGCGCTGGACAAGCAGGCGGCCATGACCATCGTCTGCCTGCTGCTGTTCATGGGCGCCATGGGCAAGTCGGCGCAGGTGCCGCTGCACACCTGGCTGCCGGACGCGATGGAAGGCCCGACCCCGGTCTCGGCACTGATCCATGCCGCCACCATGGTGACGGCCGGCGTGTTCATGCTGGCGCGGCTGTCGCCGCTGTTCGAATTGTCGCATTCGGCGCTGACCGTGGTCACCTTCATCGGCGCCTTCACCGCCTTCTTCGCGGCGACCGTCGGCCTGGTCCAGAACGACATCAAGCGCGTCATCGCCTATTCGACCTGCTCGCAGCTCGGCTACATGTTCGTGGCGCTCGGCGTCGGCGCCTATGGCGCGGCGATTTTCCATCTGTTCACGCACGCCTTCTTCAAGGCGCTGCTGTTCCTGGGCTCGGGCTCGGTCATCCATGCCGTCTCCGACGAGCAGGACATGCGCAAGATGGGCGGCCTGCGGAAGCTCATTCCGAAGACCTACTGGATGATGGTGATCGGCACGCTGGCGCTGACCGGCGTCGGCATTCCGGTGACCGTCATCGGCACCGCCGGCTTCTTCTCCAAGGATGCCATCATCGAGGCTGCCTTTGCCGGCCACAATTCGGTCGCCGGCCTCGCTTTTGTCCTGCTGGTCATCGCCGCCTGCTTCACCTCCTTCTACTCCTGGCGGCTGATCTTCATGACCTTCCACGGCGAGCCGCGGGCGAGCCACGACGTCATGCACCATGTCCATGAATCGCCGCCGGTGATGCTGGTGCCGCTGTTCATCCTGGCCGCGGGCGCGCTGTTTGCCGGCGTTGTCTTTCATGGCGCCTTCATCGGCGAAGCCTATGCCGAATTCTGGAAGGCGTCGCTGTTCACGCTGCCGGGCAACCACATCCTGCACGAGATCCATGAATTGCCGCTGTGGGTCGAGCTGGCACCGTTCGTCGCCATGATCATCGGCTTTGCCGTCGCCTGGAAGTTCTACATCCGCTCGCCGGAGCTGCCCCGGAGCGTCGCCGCCAACCATCGGCTGCTCTATGCCTTCCTGCTCAACAAATGGTACTTTGACGAGCTCTACGACGTCCTGTTCGTGCGGCCGGCAAAGGCGCTGGGCAGGTTCTTGTGGAAGACCGGCGACGGCACCATCATCGACGGGCTCGGCCCTGACGGCATTTCGGCGCGTGTCGTCGACGTCACCGACCGCGTCGTCAAGCTGCAGACCGGCTATCTCTATCACTATGCCTTCGCCATGCTGATCGGCGTGGCCGCACTCGTCACCTGGATGATGCTCTGATGACCGCCTGGCCAATCCTCTCGCTGGTCACGTTCCTGCCGCTCGTAGGTGTGCTGCTGATCCTGTTCATCAGGGATGACAGCCCGAATGCGCGTCGCAACATCCGCGCCATCGCGTTCACGACGACAGCAGCCACCTTCATCATCTCGCTGTTCATCTGGACCGGCTTCGACAATTCGCAAGCCGGCTTCCAGTTCGTCGAGAAGTTTGCCTGGTTGGATTCCGGCATCTCCTACCATATGGGCGTCGACGGCATTTCGATGCTGTTCGTCATCCTGACGACGTTCCTGATGCCGCTCTGCATCCTGGCGTCGTGGGAAGCGATCGACAAGCGGGTCAAGGCCTACATGATCGCCTTCCTGCTCTTGGAAACGCTGATGATCGGCGTGTTCTGCGCGCTCGACATCGTGCTGTTCTACGTCTTCTTCGAGGCCGGCCTGATCCCGATGTTCATCATCATCGGCGTCTGGGGCGGCAAGCGCCGCGTCTATGCCTCGTTCAAGTTCTTCCTCTACACGTTGGCCGGCTCGGTGCTGATGCTGCTCGCCATCATGGCGATGTTCTTCCAGGCGGGCACCACCGACATCCCGACGCTGCTGACCCACAACTTCCCGGCCCACATGCAGACATGGCTATTTCTGGCCTTCTTCGCCTCCTTCGCGGTGAAGATGCCGATGTGGCCGGTGCACACCTGGCTGCCCGACGCCCACGTCGAAGCGCCGACGGCGGGCTCGGTGATCCTGGCCGGCATCCTGTTGAAAATGGGCGGGTACGGCTTCCTGCGCTTCTCCCTGCCGATGTTCCCGCTGGCGTCGGAAATGTTCGCGCCGCTGGTGTTTACGCTGTCGGTCGTCGCCATCATCTACACCTCGCTGGTGGCGCTGATGCAGGAAGACATGAAGAAGCTGATCGCTTATTCCTCCGTCGCCCATATGGGCTTCGTCACCATGGGCATCTTCGCCATGAACCAGGAAGGCGTGCAGGGCGCGATCTTCCAGATGCTGAGCCACGGCCTCGTCTCGGGCGCGCTGTTCCTGTGCGTCGGCGTGATTTACGACCGCATGCACACGCGCGAGATCGACGCCTATGGCGGCTTGGTCAACAACATGCCGAAATACGCCACGGTGTTCCTGATCTTCACCATGGCCAATGTCGGCTTGCCGGGCACGTCAGGTTTCGTTGGCGAGTTCCTGACCATGCTCGGCGTGTTCCGGGTCAACACCTGGGTGGCTTTCTTCGCCGCCACCGGCGTCATCCTGTCGGCGGCCTACGCGCTCTGGCTCTACCGCCGGGTGATCTTCGGCGCGCTGACCAAGGAAAGCCTGAAGGGCCTGCTCGATCTGTCGACGCGCGAGAAGGCAATCATCTACCCGCTGGTCGTGCTGGTCATCTTCTTCGGCGTTTATCCCGCTCCCGTCTTCGATGCCACGGCCCAGTCGGTCAAGGCGCTCGTCACCAATGTCACCGCATCCATCGGCGCCGCGCAGACCGCGGCGGCGAACTGACCAGAGGTTTTGCGAACCATGACGCCGGACCTTTACTCCAGCCTTTCGCTCTCGACGCCGGAGCTGATCCTCGCCATCGGCGCGCTGGCGCTGTTGATGGTGGGCGCCTATTCGCGCGCCAACACTGCCATTCTGGTGACTGTCCTTGCCGTCGCCGTGCTGGTGATCGCAGGCCTATGGCTGATCTTTCCCACGGGACAGGGCGCAGCCTACGGCAACGCCTTCATCCAGGATCCGTTCTCCCGCTTCATGAAGGTGCTGTCGCTGATCGGTTCGGCGGTGACGCTGGTGATGTCGATGCGCTTCGCCAGGCAGGAGCATTTCGACAAGTTCGAATACCCGGTGCTGATCCTGCTCTGCACGCTCGGTATGATGCTGATGATCTCGGCCAACGGCATGATCGGGCTCTATCTCGGCCTCGAGCTGCAGTCGCTGGCGATTTACGTGCTGGCCGCGATCAATCGCGACAATCTGCGTTCGACCGAGGCCGGTTTGAAGTATTTTGTGCTGGGCGCGCTGTCGTCGGGCATGCTGCTTTACGGCATCAGCCTCATTTACGGCTACACCGGCAATGTCGGCTTCCAGGAAATTTCCTCCGCGCTTGGCAGCGGTGAGCGCCAGCTCGGCCTCGTCGTCGGCCTGGTTTTCGTTTTGGCCGGTCTTGCCTTCAAGATTTCGGCGGTGCCGTTCCACATGTGGACGCCCGATGTCTACGAGGGCGCGCCGACGCCGGTCACCGCCTTCCTGGCGGCCGCTCCCAAAATGGCGGCAATGGCGCTGATCGTGCGCGTCACCATGGGCGCCTTCAAGCCGATCGCTTCCGACTGGCAGCAGATCATCGTCTTCATCTCGATCGCCTCGATGGCGCTCGGCTCCTTTGCCGCGATCGGCCAGACCAACATCAAGCGGCTGATGGCGTACTCCTCGATCGGCCATATGGGGTATGCGCTGGTCGGCCTTGCCGCCAACAGCCAGGCCGGCGTGCGCGGCGTCGCCATCTACATGCTGATCTATCTCGTCATGACGCTCGGCACCTTCGCTTTCATCCTCGCCATGCGGCGCAAGGAAGGCAATGTCGAGCAGATCAGCGATCTCGCCGGTCTGTCGTCGACCAATCCGATCATGGCGACGATCCTGACCATCTTGATGTTCTCGCTGGCCGGCATCCCGCCGCTCGCCGGCTTCTGGGGGAAATGGTACGTGTTCCTCGCCGCCATCAACGCCAACCTCTATGCGCTGGCGATCATCGGCGTGCTGGCCTCCGTCGTGGGCGCGTTCTACTATCTGCGCATCATCAAGATCATGTGGTTCGACGAACCGGCCGGCGGCTTCGTGCCGATGGCGGTTGAGCTGCGCCTCGTGCTTGGCATCTCCGGCGCTTTCGTGCTGTTCTATGTGCTGATCGGCGGTCCGATCGCGACCTACGCCGAAGCCGCCGCCAAGACATTTTTCTGAACGGATGGCATTTCGGCTGGCTCCGACCTCTGAGACGGAAGGGTTCCGGCTCGAGGCCCATGACAGCGTGGGTTCCACCAACACGCTGGCGCTGGACCATGCAAGGGCAGGCGACCCCGGCAAATTGTGGGTCGTTTCCAAGAAGCAGGAAAGCGGCCGTGGCCGCCGCGGCAGGGCCTGGGTATCGCCCGAGGGCAATCTGGCGGCGACATTGCTGGTCATCACCGGCGGTGAGTTGCGTCTGGCGGCGACGCTGGGCTTCGTCGCCGGCCTGTCGCTGGCCGATGCGCTCGACGCCGTGGTGCCGAAGGGCAGGATCGCTATCGGCCTCGACGGCGCCAGCCAGGGGCAGAACCGCTTCGAGCTGAAATGGCCGAACGATGTGCTGGCCTCCGGCGCCAAGCTGGCCGGCATCCTGCTGGAATCGGCCATTCTCGATGGCGGCCGTTTCGCGGTGGCGGTGGGCATCGGCGTCAATGTGGTGGCGCATCCGCCGGATTTGCCGTATCCGGCGACATCGCTTCAGGCGCTGGGCGCGACATGCGACGCCGAAACGCTGTTCTTGGCGCTGTCCGATGCCTGGACCGACAATGCCCGGCTGTGGGATGACGGACGCGGGCTCGACGCCATCCGGCGTCGCTGGCTGGCGCGCGCGGCGGGGCTTGGCGGCGAGGTTGCTGTCAGGATTGACGGGAATGTGGTGCGCGGTACCTTCGAGACCATTGACGCGGACTGCCGTTTCGTGATCCGCGATGATGAGGGGTCGGTCGTGACGGTAGCCGCCGGCGACGTGCATTTCGGCGCCGTCGCGTCGGCAAAGATTTAGGGCTGGCCGCAAGGGCCGGGAAGGGAAAATTGATGGCGAAAGCGCAAAACGCCGAACTCGTCTTCGTGCCGCTCGGCGGCGTCGGCGAGATCGGCATGAACTTCGCCCTTTACGGCTATGGGCCGCCTAGCGCGCGCGAGTGGATCGTCGTCGATGTCGGCGTGACTTTTCCCGACGCGGCGCATCCGGGCGTCGACCTGATCCTGCCCGATACGCGCTTCATCGAGGAGAACCTCGCCGGCCTGCGCGGCATCATCATCACCCACGCGCACGAAGACCATTACGGGGCGCTGCTCGACATCTGGCCGAAGCTGAAGGCGCCGGTGTGGATGACACCGTTCAGCGCCGGCCTGCTGGACGCCAAGCGCCAGGGCGAGCAGGGCGCGCCGAAGAAAATTCCGGTGACGATCTACCGGGCAGGTGAAACATTCACTGTCGGCCCGTTCTCGATCGAGGCCATTCCGGTGGCGCACTCGATCCCCGAGCCGATGTCATTGGCGATTACGTCCCCGGCCGGCACCGTCATCCATACCGGCGACTGGAAGATCGATCCGGAACCGACGATCGGTCCGAAAACCGACGAGGCGCGGTTTCGCGCCTATGGCGACAAGGGTGTGCTGGCGCTGGTCTGCGATTCGACCAATGCGCTGCGCGAAGGCGAATCGCCGTCGGAAGTGGCGGTGGGCGAAGGCCTCAGGGGCGTCATCCAGAGCGCCGTCGGCCGTGTCGCCGTCACCACCTTCTCCTCCAATGTCGGGCGCATCGTTTCGATCGCCAAGGCGGCGCGCGATGCCGGCCGCCAGTGCCTGGTGCTCGGCCGCTCGCTGAGGCGGGTCATCGATGTCGCCGGCGAGCTCGGCTACATGGACGGGCTGCCGGAGTTCATCGCCGAAGAGGATTTCGGCTTCATCCCGCGCGAGAACCTGGTCATCATCTGCACCGGCAGCCAGGGCGAGGCGCTGGCGGCACTGGCAAAACTTTCGCGCGACGAGATGAAATCGGTGTCGCTGACGGCCGGCGACACGGTGGTGTTTTCCTCACGCACCATTCCCGGCAACGAGAAGGCGATCCTCGAGATCAAGAACCGCCTCATCGACCTCGGCATCAAGATCATCGAGGATGGCGACGCGCTTGTGCATGTCTCCGGCCATCCCCGCCGCAGCGAATTGCGCAGGATGTATGAGTGGGTGCGGCCGCAGATCGGCGTTCCCGTGCATGGCGAAGCCGCGCATCTGGTGGCGCAGGGGTCGCTGATGTCGACCTCCGGCATCGGCCAGGTGGCGCAAGTGCGCGACGGCGACATGCTGCGGCTGGCGCCGGGTCCGGCCACGATCATCGACCAGGTGCCGTTCGGCCGCATCTACAAGGACGGCAGGCTGATCGGCACCGACCAGGCGATGGGCATACGCGACCGGCGCAAGCTATCCTTCGCCGGCCATGTCGCGGTCAATGTCGTGCTCGACGACAAATATGAGCTCGCCGGCGATCCCGATCTGGTCGCCATCGGCGTCGCCGAGGCCGATGCCCGTGGCGAAAACATGGAAGATCTGATGCTCGACGCGGCCGTCGGCGCGGTCGACTCGATCCCTCGCCAGCGCCGCAAGGACCTCGATCTGGTGCAGGAAGCGGTGCGCCGCGCCGTGCGCGGCGCCGCCAACGAGGCCTGGGGCAAGAAGCCGCTGGTGACGGTGTTTGTGACGAGGTGAGGGAATAGGCAGTAGGCAGTAGGCAGTGGAGAAAAATGCAGATGTATCACTACTGCCTGCTGCCTATTCCCTACTCCCTTAACTTGTGGAGCACTTCATGCTCGGACGCCTGAACCATGTAGCGCTTGCCGTGCCGGACCTGGCCGCGGCGATTGCGGCCTATCGCGATACGCTTGGCGCGAAGGTCACCGCGCCGCAAGCGCTGCCCGAGCATGGCGTTACCGTGGTGTTCGTCGATGTCGGCAACACCAAGATCGAACTCCTGGAGCCGCTGGGCGAGGGGTCGCCGATCGCGGCCTTTCTGGACAAGAACCCCTCGGGTGGCATGCATCATGTCTGCTACGAGGTCGACGACATCCTTGCCGCGCGCGATCACCTCAAAGCGAGCGGCGCCCGCGTGCTGGGCGACGGCAATCCCAAAACCGGCGCCCACGGCAAGCCGGTGCTGTTCCTGCATCCCAAGGATTTCTTCGGCACGCTGGTCGAACTGGAGCAGGCATGAGCTGGATTTCGTTTGCCGCGCTGTTCTTCATCACCTGGTGGCTGATGCTGTTCATCGTGCTGCCGTTCAGCGTCAAGACGCAGGATGACGACCAGGACGTGACGCTGGGCACGGTTGCGAGTGCGCCGCGCGGGCCGCATATGCTGCGCGCCGTGATCCGCACCACCATCGTCACGGCTGTCGTCATGGGGGTTTTCTATAGCCTGACGCACGGGCTGGGCTACAGCCTCGACGAAGTCCCGCACATCATCCCCGAAGCCAGCCAGGCACCGGCTAACTAACACTTTCCCGCCGACAGATCGGGTGGGGTGTTCGTGCCTGTTTTCGAAGCGCCAAACTCAGGGTTTGGCTCACCAGCCTGCGATGCGCAATCGGCGGCCAGGCATGGCCCACCCGCATTAGAATCACGCCTTGGTGTCAGGCTGACGCAAGCTCACGTGATTTGGGAACAGGTTGATCTAACCAGATGATCGGGCAAAAAAAATGCAAGGCACAAGGCCTTGCAATTTAAACGCGTTCCGATCTGTTTTCCGGTTTCCGGCGGCAGCGGGTAACCGCGCCTAGATCGCATCCTCCCAAGACTTTGACCGCGTAGGAGAGCAGATTTTTCTCCACCCTCTCGGTTATCGGGGCACACTAGCCTAACCCTGATGAAATTGTCACGCAGAATTTTGCCCGCAATCGGGCAATCTGTGCTGCAGTGCACAATAGTGCGGCAGGCTTTGCTTGCGAAACGAACAACGCCGGGGCTGCCGCATTAATGGGGCCAGGTGTGCCGCGTAGCCCGGACGCGCAAAGCGTGTGTGAGGACTTTGCAGTCAGGCGATCACTTTGCGTCAGAAGCATTATCGTTTTCGGTGCGAAGGTCTTTGGAAGAAGAATCGATTTTTGCGATTTCGGACCGATGCGACCGGTCGGGTTTCCATTCCGTCACGAAATAGCTATGAAGCCGGGGCAAGCAAGCCAGCCGCGCCGATTCCGGCGCAGCCTCCTCTCTCACGGACCTGTCCATGCGTTTGTCGCAGTTTTTCCTGCCCATCCTGAAAGAAAATCCGCGCGAGGCCGAGATCGTCTCGCACCGGCTGATGCTGCGTGCCGGCATGATCCGCCAGCAGGGGCAGGGCAGCTTTTCCTGGCTGCCGCTGGGCAAGCTGGTGCTGGACAAGGTCTGCCGCATCATCCGCGAGGAGCAGAACCGCGCCGGCGCTCTGGAAATCCTGATGCCGACCATCCAGTCGGCCGATCTGTGGCGCGAAAGCGGCCGCTATGACGATTACGGCAAGGAGATGCTGCGCATCAAGGACCGGCAGGACCGCGACATGCTCTACGGTCCGACCAATGAGGAAGTGGTCACCGAGATCGTGCGCGCCTACGTCAAGTCCTACAAGGATTTGCCGCTCAACCTCTACCACATCCAGTGGAAGTTCCGCGACGAGGTGCGGCCGCGGTTCGGCGTCATGCGTTCACGCGAATTCCTGATGAAGGACGCCTATTCCTTCGACCTCGATTTCGAGGGAGCCAAAGCCGCCTATAACCGCATGTTCGTATCCTATCTCCGAACGTTCACGCGCATGGGGCTGCAGGCCATTCCGATGCGGGCCGACACAGGGCCGATCGGCGGCGATCTCAGCCATGAATTCATCATCCTGGCCGACACCGGCGAGAGCCAGGTCTATTGCGACCGCGAATATCTGTCGCTCCAGGTGCCCGGCGAGAAAACCGACTTCGGCAATGACGGCGAGATCGCCGACATCGTCAAGACGTGGACGACGCCTTACGCCGCCACCGACGAGATGCATGACGAGGCGGCCTGGGACAAGCTTGGCGAAGCCGACCGGGTCTCGGCACGCGGCATCGAGGTCGGCCACATCTTCCATTTCGGCGACAAATATTCCAAGCCCATGGGCGCCAAGGTGACCGGGCCCGACGGCAAGGATCATTTCGTTTCCGGCGGCTCCTACGGTATCGGTCCGTCGCGGCTGGTGGCGGCGATCATCGAGGCCAGCCATGACGATAACGGCATCATCTGGCCGGAAGCGGTGACGCCGTTCGACATCGGCCTGATCAACATGAAGGCCGGCGATGCCGAGTGCGACCGCGTCTGCGGCGAGCTCTACGCCGCCTTCACCAGCGCCGGCAAGGATGTGCTATACGACGACACCGACCAGCGGCCGGGCGGCAAGTTCGCCACCGCGGACCTGATCGGCCTGCCCTGGCAGGTGATCGTCGGGCCGCGCGGCGTGGCCGCCGGCGAGATCGAGATCAAGAACCGCCGGACCGGCGAGCGCGAGACGCTGCCGGTCGCGGAGGCCAGGAAACGCTTCGGTGCAACCGCATGAGCGAAGCCGCGGCAGCGAAGTCTTCGGTAGCCCAGTCTCCGGTTGGCAAGTCTCCGGTCGCCAAGTCTCCGGTCACCAAGTCTCCGGTCGCCGGCCCGTTCTCCATGTTCGAACGCATGGTCGCCTGGCGTTATTTGCGGTCGCGCCGCAAGGAGACGGTGATCTCGGTCATCGCCTCGATCTCCTTCCTCGGCATCATGCTGGGCGTCGCCACGCTGATCGTCGTCATGGCTGTCATGAACGGGTTTCGAGCCGAACTTCTGACCCGCATCCTCGGCGTCAACGGCCATCTGATCGTGCAGCCGCTGGATTCGCCGCTTGAGGACTATGCGCAGGTCGCAGCCCGCATCAACGGCGTGGCCGGCGTCAAATACGCGATCCCGCTGATCGACGGCCAGGTGCTGGCGCAAGGCAATGTCGGCGGCGGCATGGGCGCGCTGGTGCGCGGTATCAGGGCCGAAGACCTCGGCAAGATCGCCATCGTCGCCCAGAACGTCAAGCAAGGCACGCTTGACGGCTTCGACTCCGGCGATGGCGTCGCCATCGGCAAGCGCATGGCGGAGAATCTCGGCCTTGTGCTCGGCGACACCATCACGCTGATCTCGCCGGACGGCGATGTGACGCCGATGGGCACGACGCCGCGGCTGAAGGGCTACAAGGTGGCGGCGATCTTCGAGGTCGGCATGTCGGAGTATGACAGCTCCATCGTCTACATGCCGTTTTCCGAAGCGCAGCTCTATTTCAACATGGACGGCAGGGCGCAGACGATCGAGATCTATGTCGACAACCCCGATAATGTCGACGCGCTGAAACCGCTGGTCGATGCGGCGGCGCAACGCCCGATCGACATGGTCGACTGGCGCCAGCGCAACGAGACGTTCTTTTCGGCGCTGCAGGTCGAGCGCAACGTCATGTTCATGATCCTGACGCTGATCGTGCTGGTGGCGGCGCTCAACATCATCTCCGGCCTGATCATGCTGGTGAAGGACAAGGGCCACGATATCGCCATCCTGCGCACAATGGGCGCCTCGCGCGGCGCCATCCTGCGCATCTTCCTGATGACGGGTGCTGCGATCGGCGTCACCGGCACGCTGGCCGGCGTGCTGCTCGGGGTGCTCATCTGCACCAACATCGAATCCATCCGCCAGTTCTTCTCCTGGATGACCGGCAAGGTGCTGTTCAATCCGGAACTCTATTTCCTCAGCCAGCTGCCGGCAAAGATGGACCCGCGCGAGACCACCTATGTCATCCTGATGGCGCTCGGCCTGTCCTTCCTGGCAACGGTGTTTCCGGCATGGCGCGCCGCACGGCTCGATCCGGTCGAGGCCTTGAGATACGAATGAAGTCCGAGATCATTATCGAGCTGAAGAGCGTCGAGCGGCACTATGTCCAGGGGCCGCGCAAGCTCACCATTTTGAACGGCGCCGACTTTTCGCTGAAGCGCGGCGAGATGGTGGCGCTGGTGGCGCCGTCGGGCACCGGCAAGTCGACGCTGCTCCATACGGCGGGCCTGCTCGAGCGCCCCGACGCCGGTGACGTCATTCTGGCCGGCCGCGCCTGCGGACGGCTCTCCGACGACGAACGCACGGCGATCCGCCGCAACGATGTCGGCTTCGTCTATCAGTTCCATCATCTGCTGCCGGAGTTTTCGGCGCTCGAAAACATCATGATGCCGCAGCTGATCAAAGGGCTTTCGCGCAAGGAGTCGTCGGAGCGCGCAGCACAGCTGCTCGACTATATGCAGATCGGCAAGCGCGCGTCGCACCGTCCGTCGGAGCTGTCCGGCGGCGAACAGCAGCGCGTCGCCATCGCCCGTGCCGTCGCCAATGCGCCCTTGCTGCTTTTGGCCGACGAGCCGACCGGCAATCTCGACCCGGTCACCGCGTCCTATGTCTTCGACGCGCTTGGCGCGCTGGTCAAGCAGTCCGGCCTTGCCGCGCTGATCGCGACCCACAATCACGAACTCGCCTCGCGCATGGACCGCCGGGTGACGTTGGCGGATGGCAAGGTCGTTCCGTTGTAGGCCCCAACTTCCTCATCCTAGGGTCTGCGCCGCGTCGCTGCGCTCCTTGCTCCGCCCTAGGATCACGAAGTGATTGGTGCGTGTCCCGATCGCAAAGGCATGCGATGCGCCCTGCGTCAGCACCGCCGTCACCCCGTCAACCTTTCCTTAACCCTGCCCAAACCGGCTGTCAGGATTCGTCGGCATGCCGCTTTCCGCTCATTGACTTTCGAACAAAGTTAGAACAAAATACGAACATATCAACAACAGGAGAGAGTTATGAGCGATCTTGTTCAGGACGTCGTTTCGTTGGTGTGCATGAGTGCGTTTCTCGTTTCCATGGCGGTCTGGATCGGCGCCATGTGATAAATCTGCGGTTGGCCGCAGTGTTTAGGCGGACAGGAGGGCGTTGTGCCGTTAAGCCTTTCTTGCCGCCGTGCCGCTAGGGTGCCCTGCCAAATACAGGGAGCAAAACCTTAGGTGTCGCCGATCGTGACGGCCCTTCTCGTGGTCGGTAATCTCGGATTGATTTTCCTTTTGATGACCGCGCCGCTCGGTTTGCGCACGGTGAGGCTCAGCCGCGTGGTCGCAATGGACCGGCAGCGCCTCTGGCAGGCGCTGTGGCCGCTCGGCAGCGGTGCCGGCTGGTCCGGCGAGATACTCTCGGCCCAGCCGCTGGACGGGCAGGGCACGGCCCGCATCCTGCTGTCGTGGGAAGGCCGGGACGGCCAGCCGATCGAGCGCAGGTCGCGCTTCGAGGACGTCGTCGAAGGCAGTCGTTTTTCGATGCGGGTCATCGAGGATACCGCGCTCGACGCGTCGTTCTGGAAGGATTTTTACGAGACCACCGAACTCACCTCGGAAGGCGCCGGCACGCGCGTCACGCTCAGCCAGACCGATCGCTATCGCGGCGTCGCCTTCCTGGTGTTCCGCTACTTCGCCATGCGCCGCGAGCTCGGCAAGCTGGAGGTCTGGGCGACGACCGGACAGTATCGCAAGGGCGGCTGGTTCGAGCATCCGCTGAGCCAGGTCGGTTTCGCCGTTCTGTCGGCTTTCATCCTTTGGCCGTTCTTCGGACTCAATCTCGGCGGCCTGGCGCTGGCCGCGATCCTGACCTCGGTGGTCGCCCTGCATGAGCTCGGCCACATGGCGGCCTTCCGGCTGACCGGTCATCGTAAGGCGCGGATGATCTTTATCCCGCTGCTCGGCGGCATCGCCATTGGCGGCCGGCCTTATGACAGCCGCTTCGAGGTCGCCTTCGTGGCGCTGATGGGCGCTGGTTTTTCCGCGTTCCTGGTACCGCTGCTGATCGTCGCCAGCGGGCTCGCATCCGGCGAGGGACATCGGCTCGCCGCGGCCCTTCTGGCGACGCTTGCCGGCTTTGCCGCGCTGTTCAACATCGCCAATCTGGTGCCGGTGTGGAAATTCGACGGCGGTCAGGTGCTGCGCCAGATCTGCCCGGGGCCGGTCGCCCTGGCGCTCGCCTCGTTTTCCCTGCTCTCGGCCTTGCTATGGCTTGGCTGGCTGGCCGGCTTTTCCCAAAGCTTTCTGCTGGTGGCGGGCGCCGTCTTTGCCATCCTCAGCCTGATGACAGTGGGTAGCGGGGTAAAACCGCGCCACGAATTGAAGCCGATCCGCATCTTCGACCGTTTCGCCATGGCCGGCGCGCTGCTGGCCGTCTTCGCCATTCACGGTTTCGGGCTGTTGTGGGCCTCGGCGCGGTTGCTTTGAGCGTTGGTCGAGGCGAGACTCAGCCGGCCTTGCGAGCCGGTTCTGCAGAAGTTGACTCCGCTGCCCCGAAAACATCCTCGAAGGCGGATTTCAGCGCCAGGTCGAAATCGCCCATGGTCACGGGCAGGCCGAGGTCGACGAGGCTGGTGACGCCGTGATCCGGCACGCCGCATGGCACGATGCCGCTGAAATGGCTGAGATCCGGCTCGACATTGACGGCAATGCCATGAAAGCTCACCCAGCGCCGCAGCCGGATGCCGATGGCCGCGATCTTGTCTTCAGCCGGCGAGCCGTCGGGCAGGGACGGGCGCTCGGGCCGCACCACCCAGACTCCGACGCGGTCCTCGCGGCGTTCGCCGCGCACATTGAAGGCGGCAAGCGTGCCGATGATCCACTGCTCGAGCGCGGCGACGAAGGCGCGCACATCCTCGCGCCGGCGCTTCAGGTCAAGCATGACATAGGCAACCCGCTGCCCCGGCCCGTGATAGGTGTATTCGCCGCCGCGCCCCGCGGCAAAGACCGGGAAACGGTCGGGGTCGATCAAGTCCTCGATGCGGGCGCTGGTGCCGGCGGTGTAAAGCGGCGGATGCTCGACCAGCCAGACCATCTCGGCGGCCGCACCCGTGCGGATCGCCTCGGCGCGCGCTTCCATCAGGGCCAGCGCATCGGTGTAGCCGGTCAGGCCGGGCTCGATGCGCCATTCGACCGGCGCCGAACCCGGCAAGGGCAGGAACGACGTGGCGATCTGGCTGCGTTCGGTCATGGCTTTTTCGTTTTTCGCGTGACGCACGCCGGCTTGGCGAAACCGGCTTGCGCTCTGGGGCCAAATGCATTTGCCCTTCATATGGCGGTATCCGGCTGAAACGTCCAGTTCGCCACGCATTTCGGCCTTCGCGCACGACCCCGAAGATAGGAACGATCTTCGGAAAGGATCATGCGCCAAATCAAAGTGCTGCAGCGTCCTTTGCGCGTCCCACAGGACGCGCGGCGCTGTAGAGGCCGATATGCCAATTTGCGGCGATTATTGCGCGCCGCGCCCTTGTTTCGCCGGAAACGATTTGCTACACGCCGCGAGCCGGTTCGTTCCGGCTCCTACCACGGGCGGTCGTGGCGGAATTGGTAGACGCGCAGCGTTGAGGTCGCTGTGGGGCAACCCGTGGAAGTTCGAGTCTTCTCGACCGCACCATAATTTTTCGGCCATTGAAATCATTGCGGCTTCTCAGGCCATCGACGCCAAATCATCGCCTTTGGCGCTTGAACCGGCCGCAGCAGAGTTGCAACAAGAGGTCGCAGAGCCGCACGCGAACGCCGCTTGGCTCGCACCGGCCAGCCTCCTGCACCCGAGTCCCCGGCTTTGCCGGTGGCGGGGCAGGGGATGTGGGTGACCTAAGCGGCGCGTCGTTGCGGGAAATGGAGACCCGGACGGGCTCGACGAGGGTCAACGGCCGTCACGACGGTGTGGTGGTGATCGCAGTAGACGCGATCCGGCGACGTCGGCCCGGCACAAAACCGGTAACCACCGGGTACCGACCGGTCTTCGCTCACCGGGAAGCGGCACTGGTGCAGGCCTAGCTGAATGAGGGGGACGTCTCTCGACGCTGGTCTGATATTTTCACGCATGATGGTTTTCAGTTTCCTGGTTCATAGCCATTGCCGGCTGACGACCGCGGTGCGACCCGTCGGAGCTAGCTTCTCTCGTTTAGGGCTGTGGACCACATATGGTGCTGATCGCACCGTCAAAGAAGCCCGGCGCCCCGCTTCTGCAGCCAAATCGTTTGCGACTTAAGGCCACACCCGCGAGCGCCCGAAGCACCTGTCCGGCCGGGATTTGTCGGGCGCGCCGTTACATAGCCTCAGTCCGTCGCCGCCGATCGCTTGAAGACGATGGTGACCTTGGTTCCCTCGCCGGCACTCGACTTGACGTCGAATTGCGCTTTGGCATTTTCGGTCAGCGACCGCGCGATCAGGGAGCCGAGCTTGCCTGGCCTGGGCCAGGTCTCACCCGTCGGCAGACCGATTCCATCATCGGCGACAGTCACCCGGCAACCATCGCCGCTGACGACGCTGTGCAGCGTGATCGTGCCGCCGTCGCGCCCGACGAATGCATGTTTGAGAGCGTTGGTCAGCAACTCATTGACGACCAGGCCTGTCGGCATGGCAACGTTGATGGATACCGGATAGGTATCCACCTTAAGGTCGAGGCGGATACCTTCGACTGCGTGCGACGCCATGACGGCGGACGCGATCTGGCTAAGATACACACCAAGATCCACCTCATCCTTCTGCTGGTCAGCCGACAAGGTCTGGTAAAGGATTGCCAATGCGTCTACCCGGCCGGCAAGCCTTTCGAAACGCTTCTGGTCCGGTTCGGTGGCGTTGCGGGTTTCCATCCGGATCAAAGCGGTGATCATCTGCAGATTGTTTTTCACCCGGTGCTGCAGTTCGCGCAACAGGGTGTCCTTCTCCCGGATGAGCTCCTCCGCGGGTCGCGTGTCCTCGGTCTCACCGTGTGCCGTGACGTCGACAAGCGCCACCAGCCGGAAGCAGAGCTTGCCGTTGTCGTCCTCGATGACGTTGGAATAAACGTCGACGATTGCCGGCTTGTCCTCGCCGCGCTCAAGACGAAATGTGCCGACGAAATCGGTGTCTTCAACGACAGCCTCGGCGAGCGGCCTGTCCTTCTGCCGATGAAGCCCCCTGCCGGAAAGGGCCGCCCAGTTTTCCCGCGCAAGCTTCGGCGCCTTGAGGTCCGAGAGCTTCTCGAATTCGGGATTGGCGTAGACGACACGTTCCTTCGCGATCAATTCCGAGACGGCGATCGCGATCGGCATCTGGTCGAGAAATTTCTTGAACTGGTCGCTTTCCAGCGCGGTGGCGAGGTCAGGCGTATCGAGCAATTGCTCGACAGCGTCAGCCTTATCGGAGTCTGTCATCTCGGCGCCTGCGTGATGCGTGGAAGCCATCAATATCAGGCATGCAATTCACCCGCCATCTCCAATATCGAAGGGGATACGACAGCGTCACTACTGGTGCGGGCCGCGTCGCGCAGCGCTCCACCGCCTGCCGCTCACGAACGAATTGGACAGAAGGCATTTTTCTCAGGGCCGCCGAACTTTGAAAAGAAATGTCTATGGAATTTGTAGAATTACGCTTTGAATGGGATCTCGGTACTGCTCGCAAGCCTTGGCGGCCTTCGCCTCCTGAGCTGAGATCAGTGCTCTCGTTGCCAAGCAAGTCGGCTCCCGATGAGGGAGTTGCTCCGCCGATCGCTATGCGGCCGGCAGACGGCGGAGCATTGCCACCAGCCCGCGGCTTTAGAGGAAGAGGTTCCCATGACCAGACTTACCCCCGTAGAGCAGATCATCCCGGTTTCCGATATTGTCCCGCTTACCGGACGCGTCGGCGCAGAGATCAGGAACATTCGGCTCTCCGGCGACCTGCCACAGCAGACGGTCGCGGCGATCAACCAGATCCTGTTGCGGCACAAGGTGGTGTTCTTCCGCGACCAGGCGCATCTCGACGATGCCGGGCAGGAGCGCTTTGCCCAGCGTCTCGGCGACCTCGTCCCGCATCCGACGCAAGGTCCCGTCAAGGGAACGGCGTCCATTCTCGAACTCGATTCCAGCCGTGGCGGCGGTCGCGCCGACCAATGGCATACCGATGTCACCTTCGTCGACGCCTATCCGAAATTCTCCGTTCTTCGCGGCGTCGTCATACCGCCGGCCGGCGGCGACACCATCTGGTCGAACACCGCGGCCGCCTATCAGGACCTGCCCGAGCCGTTGAAGCTGCTGGCCGACAATCTCTGGGCGGTGCACAGCAACGCCTACGATTACGCCGCGGTGCGGCCGCGTGCGAGTGCTGCGGAAAAGAAGCACTTCGAGGAAATCTTCACCTCGACGATCTACGAGACCGAGCATCCCGGTGTCCGCGTCCATCCCGAAACAGGCGAGCGCTCGCTGCTGCTCGGCAATTTCGTGCAACGGCTGATCGGTCTTTCCAAAAGCGATTCGGCGAAGCTCTACGAGGTGTTCCAGTCCTATGTCACGGCGCCGGAGAACACCGTGCGCTGGCGCTGGAAGGCCGGCGATGTGGCGATCTGGGATAACCGCGCGACGCAGCACTACGCCGTCAACGATTACGGCGACCAGCACCGGGTGGTCCGTCGCGCCACGGTCGACGGCGACATTCCGGTCAGCGTCGACGGCCGCCGCAGCGCCACCCGCACCAAGGTCGCGAAGCCGGCAGCCGACAAGGCGGCATGAGGCGCGGTCGAACGCGAAGGCCGCTGTTCAGGCGGCCTTCTTCATACGTGACAGCGTATCGGCGACCACCTCACCAAACGAGGACGGCGTCGGCACGATGATCACACCGGCCTCCTTCAGGATTTCGACCTTTTCCTGCGCCGACTCGCCGAAGGCCGAGATGATGGCGCCGGCGTGGCCCATGCGGCGGCCTTTGGGGGCGGAGAGGCCGGCGATGTAGGCGATCAGGGGCTTGCGCATATTATCGCGCGCCCAGATCGCGGCTTCGGCTTCCTGCGGTCCGCCGATCTCGCCGATCATCACCACCGCGTCGGTGTCGTCATCCTGTTCGAACAGTTTCAGCATGTCCTTGAAGGACGAGCCGTTGATCGGGTCGCCGCCAATGCCGACGCTGGTCGAGACGCCGATGCCGAGCGACTTCATCTGCGACGCCGCCTCGTAGCCCAGGGTTCCCGAGCGGCCGACAATGCCGACGCGGCCAGGCAGATAGATGCTGCCGGGCATGATGCCCATCAGCGCCTGTCCGGGCGTGATGACGCCGGCGCAGTTCGGCCCGATCAGCCGCATGCGGTCCTCGTAGCGGTAGCGCAGCATGTAGCGCTTGACCTGCATCATGTCCTGCGACGGGATGCCGTCGGTGATGCAGACGCAGAGTTTTATGCCGGCGTCGGCCGCTTCCATGATCGAATCGGCGGCAAAGGGCGGCGGCACGAAGACGATGCTGGCCTCGGCGCGGGTCTCGCGCACCGCGCCCTTGACCGTGTTGAAGACGGGCAGGCCAAGATGCTTCTGGCCGCCTTTGCCGGGCGTAACGCCGCCGACCAGCTTGGTGCCGTAGCGCTTCATGTCCTCGGCATGGAAGCTGCCGATCTTGCCGGTGAACCCCTGGACGATGACGCGGGTGCTGCGGTTGAGCAGGATTGCCATTTTCTCGACCTCCCTCAGGCTGCTTTTTTCTTGGTGGCCGCGCGCCAGGCGGCGACGGCTTTTTCGGCGGCTTCGGCCAGCGTGTCGGCAACGATCACCGCCTCGCCGGAATCAGCCAGGATGCGGCGGCCTTCCTCGGCCCTGGTGCCGGAGAGACGGACCACCAGCGGCACGTTGACGCCGACCTCGCGTATCGCCTTGATGACGCCTTCGGCGACCCAGTCGCAGCGGTTGATGCCGGCAAAGATGTTGACCAGTATGGTCTCGACATTCTTGTCGCCGAGCACGGCGCGGAAGGATTTGGCCACCCGCTCGGGCGAGGCGCCGCCACCGATGTCGAGGAAGTTGGCCGGTTCGCCGCCGGCGATTTTGATCATGTCCATGGTCGCCATGGCGAGGCCGGCGCCGTTGATGATGCAGCCGATGTTGCCGTCGAGCCCGACATAGGAGAGGCCGCGGTCGCTGGCGAAGGTCTCGCGCGGGTCTTCCTGGCTCTTGTCGCGCAGCTCGGAGATTTCCGGCCGCCTGAACAGCGCGTTCTCGTCGAACGACATTTTGGCGTCGAGCGCGATCAGATTGCCGTCGCGGGTCACCACCAGCGGATTGATCTCCAGCATCGAGGCGTCGTAGTCGCGAAACACCCGGTAGCAGCTGAAGATGGTCTCGGTCGCCTTGCCGATCAGATTGTGGTCGAGGCCGAGGCCGAAGGCGATCTCGCGCGCCTGGAAACGCTGCATGCCGACACCGGGATCGACCGATGTGCGCAGGATGGAGTTCGGTGCCTTCTCGACGATGTCCTCGATCTCCATGCCGCCGGCAGCGGACGCCACGATCATGACGCGCTCTTCCTTGCGGTCGAGCACGAAGCCGACATAGAGCTCCTGCGCGATATCGACGGCTTCCTCGAGATACAGGCGCGAAATCAGCTTGCCGCGCGGGTCGGTCTGCTGTGTCACCAGCTTGCGGCCGAGCATGCCCTCGGCCGCGCTGGAAATCTCCTCGTCATTGGCGCACAGTTTGATGCCGCCGGCCTTGCCGCGGGCGCCGGAATGCACCTGCGCCTTCAGCACCCATTTGGCGCCGCCGATCTCGCGGGCCCTGTAGGTCGCCTGCTCGGGGCTGTAGGCCAGCCCGCCGCGCGGCACATGCACGCCGTGGCGTGCCAGCAGTTCCTTGGCCTGATATTCGTGGATGTCCATTTTGTCCTCCCTGAACAGTCAATGCGTGGCGACGCGCGGCTCGCTAGAGAATTGGCTGGCCCGTTCGATTGCCTCGTTGACCACCAGAACATTGCGCGCCATGCGTTCCGACGCTGCGTCGATCATCTTGCCGTCGAGTGCGGCCGCTCCCTTGCCCTGCGCCTCCGCCTCCTTCAGCACTTCGAGGATGCGCCGGGCGCGGGTGACCTCTTTTTCCGGTGGAGAGAAGACGTCGTTGGCAAGCGCGATCTGCGAGGGGTGGATCGCCCACTTGCCTTCGATGCCCAGCGCCGCCGCGCGCCTGGCGCCAGCGATGTAGCCCTCCGGATCGGAGAAGTCGCCGAACGGCCCGTCAATGGCGCGCAAGCCATAGGCGCGGCAGGCGACGGTCATGCGCGACAGAGCGAAATGCCACTGATCGCCGGGATAGTCGGGGTTGAGGCCGCCAATGTTGACCGTGCGCGCCTTGCAGCTTGCCGCATAGTCGGCGACGCCGAAATGCATGGCTTCCAGCCGGCCGGGTGTCGCGGCAATCGCCTCGACATTGGCCATGCCGAGCGCGGTCTCGATCAGCGCTTCGAGGCCGACGCGGGTCCTGAAACCCTTTGCCATCTCGATCTGGTTGACCATGGCCTCGACCATGTAGAGGTCGGCCGGCACGCCGACCTTCGGCACCAAAATGGTGTCCAGCCGGTCACCGGCCTGCTCCATGACGTCAACCACGTCGCGGTACATGTAGTGCGTGTCGAGGCCGTTGATGCGCACCGAGACGGTCTTGCCCTTGGCGCGCCAGTCGATGTCGTTGAGCGCCTGGATGATGTTCTTGCGGGCGCGTTCCTTGTCGGGCGGGGCGACCGCATCCTCGATGTCGAGGAAGATGAAGTCGGCGGCGCTGTTGGCCGCCTTGTCGATCATTTCCGGGCTGGAGCCTGGAACCGCCAGCTCGCTGCGCTGCAGCCGTAATTTCTTGAGGTGGTTGATGGTGTGGCTCATTGCTCCTCAGGCGGCTTCGGCGACCGGCACGGCGGCCGAGGCGCGGAAGTGCTGGATGGCGGCGCCGACGCCGGAGCCGGGCGCCAGCCGTACGCCGCAGTCGAGCAGCGCCATTTCGGCGGCCGAGAGCGAGGCCAGCACCATCACCTCGTTCAGCCAGCCGAGATGGCCGATGCGGAAGACCTTGCCGATCACCTTGTTGAGGCCGCCGCCGAGCGCGGTCTGGTATTTCTGGTAGGCGCGCTTGACCACATCGCCGCTGTCGACGCCGTCCGGCACCAGGATGGCGCTGACGGTGTCGGAGTGCCATTTAGGCGTCTTGGCGCAGAGCTTCAGGCCCCAGGCGTCGACCGCCTTGCGCACGCCTTCGGCGAGGCGATGGTGGCGGGCGAAGATGTTTTCCAGCCCTTCCTCGGCGATCAGGTCGAGCGAGGCGCGCAGGCCGCGCAGCAGCTGCGTAGCCGGCGTATAGGGGAAGTAGCCGGCATCGTTGGCGCGGATCATATCTTCGAAGGAGAAGAAACAGCGGCGGTGGGTGGCGCTCCGCGAGGCGACCAGCGCCTTCTTGCTGACGGAGAGGAAACCGAGGCCGGCGGGCAGCATGAAACCCTTCTGCGAGCCGCTAACCGCGCAATCGACGCCCCATTCCTCCTGGCGAAAGTCGATCGAGCCGATCGACGAGACGCCGTCGACGAAGAGCAAAGCAGGGTGGTTGGCGTCATCGAGCGCGGCGCGGCAGCCGGCGACGTCGCTGGTCACGCCGGTCGCGGTCTCGTTTTGGGTGCAGAAGACTGCCTTGATGCGGTGCGCCTTGTCGGCCCTGAGCCGCTCGGCATAGAGCTCGAGCGGCACGCCGGTTCCCCATTCGCAGTCGATGACATCGACCTCGAAGCCGAGCCGTTCGGCCATGTCGACCCACAGATGCGAGAACTGGCCGAAGCGCGACATCAGCACGCGGTCACCGGGGCTGAGCACATTGGTCATCGCCGCTTCCCAGGCGCCGGTGCCGGAGGAGGGGTAGATGAAGACGCGGCCGGTCTCGTTCTTGAACACGCGCTTGATGTCTTCGAACAGCGGTAGCGTGAGATCGGGGAAGGATGCTGCACGCATGTCCTCCATCGGCAGGTTCATCGCCTGGCGGACCTGTTCGGGAATGTTGGTCGGTCCGGGAATGAAAAGATGGGTGAAACCGGCCATGTCGCGAACTCCTCCTGATCCAGCAAAGCGGTGATGGGGAGTTTCGTTTCGACGGCTAATGGCAACAACACCTCAAGAGGTAACATCTTGCCGCGCGCGGGTGGGGGTTGCCTACCCGGGTGACCTACCCGCGGCTCATCGCTTTCCTACCCGAACGGCTGCTTCTGGGTACGCCGCTCGCGCGCATAGAGCGCGACGGCCATCGCCCGGTTGCGGACGTCGAGCTTGTCGTAGAGATTCTTGAGGTGATACTTCACCGTGTTCTCGGAAATCCCCGTACGCGTCGCGATCTGCAAATTGGTCCAGCCGTCGGACAGCACGGCCAGCAGTTCGCGCTCGCGCACGGTGAGCAGCGACAAGGGCGTGTCGTTGACCTTGTTGATGTCGATGTAGGGGATGCAGATGCGTCCATGCGCGACGGCCAGGATGGTCTCGAAGATGATCGCTGGATCGTCGAACTGGAAGCAGTAGCCCTGGGCGCCGAGGCGCACGCACTGCTTCAGGATGCCGATGTCGTGGTCGTTGGAAAACACCGCGATGCGCACGCCGAGCTTGCGGCTGTGAACCTCGGCCAGCACATCGGCGCCGTCCATGTCGGCAAGCTTCCACCCGATGATTGCGACGTCGAATTCGCCTTCCGCTGCCAACTCAAGAAAATGCCTGCCGCTTTGCACGCAGGCCAGGAGCTCGAAGCGCCCGTCGCAGTCCAGCATGTCGCGCAGCGCCGATATCACGAGCGGATTGCGTTCGGCCACGACCACGCGCACACGCCGTTCCTCGATTGCTTTCTGCGTCTGCGACCTGATCTTCAAGGGCTTCCGGCTGTTCTGGTTGTCGCCTGGGCGGGTCCGGCCTTTGCCTGAACCTGCATCATGACAATTCTGCCCCAACCGTGCTGGGGTGCTCTTTCCCCAGCGACATGCGCTGTCGCGCCGCCTGAATCCTGGGCGGCGTCATATCCTGATGAAATCGCTCTCGCCCATATGCAGGGCGGGGCGCATTTCGTTTGATATTACCGTGCGTTGCGCGCTAGACCTGACAGGCACCTTTTCCGAAATTCCCATGGCGGGAGCCGCTGGTGGAACGCCAGGACGACCACACGACCGGCGCCAAAGCCGCTGACGATGCCCACGCCGACATCTATGGCGAGGACGGCGCCGTTCTGTCATCATTCCTCGCCCAGATCGGGGCGGCGATCGCCGATCGCGATACGCTGACGCTGAAGCGCGAAGTCGACGACCTGCACCAGTCGGAACTTGGCGATCTGCTCGAGGCCCTGCACCCCGAACAGCGTCGCGCCCTTGTCGAACTGCTCGGCGCCGACTTCGACTTCTCGTCGCTGACCGAGGTCGACGAGGCGATCCGCCGCGATATCGTCGACAATATGCCCAATGAGCAAATTGCCCAGGGCATGCAGGACCTCGATTCCGACGACGCGGTCTACATTCTCGAAGATCTTGAAAAGGAAGACCAGGACGAGATCCTGTCGCAGCTGCCGTTCACCGAGCGGATCAGGCTGCGCCGCTCGCTCGACTACCCGGAAGAGACCGCCGGCCGCCGCATGCAGACCGAGTTCGTCGCCGTGCCGCCGTTCTGGACCATAGGCCAGACCATCGACTACATGCGCGAAGACAAGAACCTGCCCGAGCGGTTCAGCCAGATCTTCGTCATCGATCCAAGCTTCAAGTTGCTCGGCGCCATCGACCTCGACCAGATCCTGCGCACCAAGCGCACGACCAAGGTCGGAGACGTGATGCACGAGACGAGGCACGCCATTCCGGCCACCATGGACCAGGAAGAGGCGGCGCGGGACTTCGAGCAATACGATCTTCTGTCCGCCGCCGTCGTCGACGAGAACGAGCGGCTGGTCGGCGTGCTGACCATCGACGACGTCGTCGACGTCATCCAGCAGGAGGCCGAGGAAGATCTGCTGCGCATGGGCGGCGTCGGCGACGAAGAGTTGTCCGACAGCATTCTTTCGACCTCGCGCTCGCGCGTTCCCTGGCTGCTGGTCAACCTGTTGACGGCGTTCCTGGCGGCGTCGGTGATCGGCCTGTTCGACCGCACCATCGAGCACATCGTGGCACTGGCCGTGCTGATGCCGATCGTGGCCGGCATGGGCGGCAATGCCGGTTCGCAGACCATGACCGTCACGGTACGCGCGCTGGCGACCAGGGATCTCGACATCTACAATGCCGGCCGCATCATCCGCCGCGAAATGGGCGTGGGTTCCATCAACGGCATCATCTTCGCCGTGCTGATCGGCATCGTCGCGGCCGTCTGGTTCCGCGATGCCAATCTGGGCGGCATCATAGCGGCGGCGATGATCATCAATATGTTCGTGGCAGCCCTTGCCGGTATCCTGATCCCGCTATTGCTCGACCGGTTCAAGATCGACCCGGCGGTGGCGTCGGCGGTTTTCGTCACCACCGTCACCGACGTCGTTGGCTTCTTTGCTTTCCTGGGGCTGGCCACCTGGTGGTTCGCTATCCCTTGAGAAAGAGGCGTTGCGGGCTCAATTGACTTTTACGTAAATGTGGTGCGAGGCTTGCGCGGGGTTCCATGCCGAGTCCGGCTTGGAACGGGGTTGATCGGAATGCGTTGGAAATCCCGGGCGACCGGGCGTTTTCCGATGTTCCGACATTTGGAGCAAAGATGCGGGAATATTATTCGATCACCGAACTGACCCGCGAATTCGACGTGTCGACGCGGACGCTGCGCTTCTACGAGGATGAGGGGCTGGTGCAACCGGTCCGGCGGGGCCGCACAAGGCTGTTTCGCCCATCTGACCGGCATCTGATCCGCCAGATCATGCGCGGGAAACGGCTCGGCTTCTCGATCAACGAAATCCGCGAAATCATCCAGATGTACAAGGAACCGCCCGGCGAGGTCGGTCAACTCAAGCTGATGATCAAGCGCATCGAGGAGAAGCGCGAGGATTTGCGCCAGAAGCGCCGCGATCTCGAGGAGACGCTGGCGGAGCTCGACCAGGCTGAGGAGTCATGTGTTGAGCGGCTGGTGGAGCTGGGGGTTAATACCTGAGCGGACCGTCGAGCGTTTGCGCGCGCCCGTCGCAAACGTTCGTAATTAGCCGGAGCCCTTCCGCACTTCGTCATTCTAGGGCGAAGCAGGAGCGAAGCTCCGTCGCGGAGACCCTAGAATCCATTCCGTGACATCGGTCGTGGAGTGCGGCGGTAGCGAATTCTGGACCATAGCAACGCTCTGGAGTCCCGGCATGGATCCTCGGGTCTGTGCTGCGTCGCTACGCTCCTTACTCCGCCCGTGGATGATGAAGAGATGGGCGTTCGGCTAGTCGCCAAGGCATGCGAACCCTGCCAGCGATCACACCCGCCTCAAATCCACCGGCGCACCCGCTTCGTATAGTCGCGGTACTTCTTGCCGAATTTGGCGAACAGCACCTTCTCCTCGCTCTCGATGGCGACCTTCTGCGTTGCAAAAGCCGCGATCAGGGCCAGCGGCAGGAACCATATGATCCCCGAGACGAAGGCGACGCCGATCAAAAGCAGCGTGTTGGCCAGATACATCGGGTTGCGCGTCACGCCGAACGGGCCAGACGTCACCAGATGCTCCGGCAAGCCATTGGGGTTCATCGTCGTTTTGGCCCGGATCATGGCGCGGATAGCGGTGAACCAGAGGGCTGCGACGGCAAACAGCACCACAAAGCCGGCGGCAAACAAAAGGTCGCCCAAGAGGTCGCCGATCCAGGGCAGGGGATAGAACAGGCCGAGCACGATGCTGATGGCGATGGCGGCGATGTAGATCAGTGGCGGCCACGGGATCAGCCGTGGTCTCGATAGATCGGGTTTTGCCAGCCCGGGTTTTGTGAGCTTGTCGGTCATTGTTGCCCTCCCTGCGTCATCGGGCTCTCCTCCGTCCTGGCGGTGCAGATGCCGGCGAGTTCACCGAGATGCGCTTTGAACTCCGGGGTCTGGTCGCCATTGTAGAGCCGGTCGAATGCCGCTTCGCTTTGCAGCGTGTCCAGCATGCACACACAATAGCTGGTGCAGAACTCCGTGTCGCGCTGCTGTTCGCAAGATACCTGGCATTCCTTGAGGAAGATCACTTCCCTTGTTTCGACGGGCGCCGGCGCAATCTGCGAGAACAGCCAGACGCAGCCGAACAGCAGCGGCTGGTGGATCAGGTAGAAAGCCAGGCTGTGGCGGCCGATGAAGGTGAGCGGCCTGGTCCAGCTTCCTGATCCCAGCGTGGCCAGCCGCGCCAGCAGGCCGGTGGTGGACGCAAACTTTGCCGCGGCGATGCCGAGAAGTACGGCGCCGAACCAGGGAAACAGCGGCACGTAATCGTTGGAGCGCGGGTTGATCGCCGACAGGCCGACCCACCACAGCGCCGGATGATCGAAGGCTTCGGATCGGAGATAGAGGGGGACTGCGATCACCAAAGCTGCCACGAAAAGCGTCAGCAAGGACGGCAGCCGCAAGAACAAAAGGCCGAGCAGGCTGGCCAGCGCGATCTCGTGCAGGATGCCGAAGAAGATGAAGCTGTCCGGCGTGATGAAGTACGTGACCGCCGATATAGCGGCGGCCGCGACGGCGACCATGGCAAAGCGTTTCCAGAAGCCGGTCCAGCGGATCTGCCTGCCATGCGCGAGAAACAGGCTGACGCCGACCAGGAACAGGAAGGTCGAGGCGATGCAGCGCGCATAGATCTTCCACCAGCCGACGGCGGTGAGGCCGGGATCGGTGTAGTGGAAATTTTCGAGATCCCAGGTGAAGTGGTAGCTCGCCATGGCGATCAGCGCGATGCCGCGTACGACATCGATGGCGACGATGCGCTTCGGTTGATCTCGCTTCAGTTGATCTCCAGGGGGTGCGGTATGGATGCTCATGGTCTCGCGATCTGATTCAGCCCCAAAGACGACTATCACGGTTGCACCGGACAAAAGAAGGCCGCCCTCTACGCTCCGGGTCGCGCCGTGCGGCTGCATCGGGCGGCGCTTTAGGCCAGAGCCGGAAAGCCTTTGGCCGAATTCGCTTTTTGCCGGGAAGGGGTCGGTTTCCTGTTACCGGCGGAGGAAGCGCCAGCGCAGATTTGACGCCGCGAGTCTGATTTGGGGATCAAATGTCCACCCATGTGCGCCATCCGATCTGGCTTCCGGCCCTGCGTCCGGCGGATGCCCGCACCTTTGCCTCGCTCTATGCGGTCGAATCCTTCGCCCGCGCCACGGTATCGAGCGTCATCCCGATCCAGGCTTATGAGATTCTGCACAACGAGCAGATCGTCTCGATCCTCTACACCATCGTGGCGCTGCTCGGCCTGTCGATGACCTTGTTCATGCCGATGTTGATCCGCAGGTTTGCCCGGCGCTGGGTCTATACCGCCGGCGCCTGCCTGCTGGCGATAGGCTCTCTGTTCTTCGTCACCCACACGCTTGCCGGGCAACTGACAGGCATGCTGTGCCGCGTCATGGGGGCGAGCGCCCTGTCGATCACGCTCAACCTCTACATCATGGACCACATCCGCAAGACCGATTTCATGCAGGCCGAATCGCTGCGCATGGCGTGGTCGATGCTGGCCTGGACCGGCGGGCCGACACTCGGCATCTTCCTCTACACACGCTACGGCATCTATGCCGCGCATGGCGCGGTCGCGGTGTTTGCGTTGGCCTTGCTGGCGCTGTTCTGGACCTACAGGCTGGGCGACAACCGGTCGATCCGGCCGGGCAAGACACGGCCGGCCAATCCGCTGGCCAATATCGGCCGCTTCGTAGCACAACCCAGGCTCAGGCTGGCCTGGCTGATCGCCTTCGGCCGCTCCTGCTTCTGGACGACGTTCTTCGTCTACGGGCCGCTGTTCATGGTGATTACCGGCGAGGGCAAGCTTGCCGGCGGCCTGCTGGTTTCGGCCGGCAATGCGCTGTTGTTCATGGCGATCTTCTGGGGCAAAGCGGGAAAACGCTTCGGCGGCCGGCGCACCATGACCTTCGCCTATTTCGCGATGTCGGCGACGCTGCTTGCGGCGGGCGCGGTCGGCACTACCGCGCCGCTGCTTACGGGCTTTTTCCTGCTCTGCGGCGCCTTCTTCACCATCGCGCTCGATGCACTGGGCTCGACCGCCTTCATGCGCTCGGTGCGGTCCTATGAGCGGGCGCAGATGGCCGCGGTCTACCGCACCTATCTCGACTTTTCCGAGCTGACGCCGCCGCTGGTCTATTCGGTGGTGCTGGCGTTTTTCGGCCTCGGCTCGGTGTTCGTGACGCTGGGCATTCTGGCCGCTGTTTGCGGCTTTATCACCTGGCGCTATCTGCCGAAGTCGCTTTAGTCGCCGATCAGGCGGTTGCCTCAAGCGCTGCATGCCGCTCGCGCACCCAGTTGTGGAAGCGGTGCAGATCGTACTCCTCCGGCATCAGCACGCCGGCCGCGTGACGCATGGAGCGCAGGCCTTTCTGGTTGATCTCGCAGATCGCGGCATCCTCCTCCAGCACCTGGGTGCCGAAGGCGACGACATTGTCGATGTCCGTCTCAGCCAGCGCCTCGGGCGCGAACAGCCATTCGGCGGTGAGTTCGGTCTGTTCGGGACCGAGCGGCATCAGTCGCACCGTCCTGACATAATCGACATGGCCGACGATGAACATCGAGGGCAGGCTGGTGGCATAGGTCTGTCCGGCCGCACGCTCGGCTGGCGTCAGGCCCGGGAAGACCGGGCCATGGGCATGTCCGTCGCGCGACCAGGTCTCGGCGCCGGCGCGCAGGCCACCCGAAAACTCCGGTGCGTCATTGTCGGCATGGCGGACCCAGTCGGGGTCGTCGTGCCGGCTCATCAGGCCGCGGCCGTATATCGGCACTAGCCGAGACAGGTCCTTGTGGACGCCTGGGCAATGCAGGCACTCGTTGAAGTTCTCCCAGAAGATTTTCCAGTTGCAGTTCATCACCTTGCGCAGGACATGGCCTGATACCAGCGTTTCCAGCGGCCAGTTGGCGAGGTCGCCGGATGCGGGATCGAAGGAGGTCTCGGCGGAGCCGGCCGTCGCCTGCTGAAGGTTCACAAAGACAAAGCCGCGCCACACCGACAGCGCCACCCGGTAGAGCGGATGATCTGCCTTGTCGAAACCATCTGGCAGCGATTTCGAGGGAACGCGCACGAGATCGCCGCGCAGCGAGTAGGACCAGGCATGGTAGGGGCAAGTGATGAGCCGCGCTTTCAGCCGGCCCTCGCTTTCCTGGCAAAGCTGCGAGCCGCGATGCCGGCAGGTGTTGTGGAAGGCGCGCAACTCGCCGGTGTCGTCGCGCAGCACGACGATTTCCTGCGTGCCGACGCGGAATGTCCTGAATGCCAAAGGCTGGGCAAGATCGGCCTCGCGGCAGACGAGCAGCCAGCTTTTGTACCAGATGGCCTCGAGATCGCGCTGGTAAGCCTCGCTATCCCAATAGGCCGATGACGGTAGCGTCGGTTCGGCCCGGCTCAGGCCGTTATAGGGGTCGCGCTCGCTCGGGTTGGGATGCATGGCTGGCTTCCTATGAAGCGTCAGCCGACACCCCGGCAAATCGTTTGTCAATCAGAGTGCCGCATTGCCGGTTGCAGGCGCGGCGCATAATCATGTCGTGGACATGGGACATTCGGAATTGGGGGGATTCGGACGTGGCCGCACGACAGATGTCGCTTACGCCGGAGCTGGTCGCGCGCTGCTGGCGCGAGATCAGGGACCCCGGGCCTGATCCGGACGCGATGCATCTCGATGAAGCCGACTATGACGCGCTTCTGGATGAATTGCAGGTCGAACTCCCGGATAGCGAACCGCTATGGCTGTTCGGCTATGGATCGCTGATCTGGAAACCGGAAATAGATTATGTCGAGGACCGCGTTGCGCTGGCGCGCGGCTGGCATCGGTCCTTTTGCATGAACATGACGCGCTGGCGCGGCACCAAGGTCAGCCCCGGCCTGATGATGGCGCTGGACCGTGGCGGACAATGCAAGGGCGTCGCCTTTCGGCTGACCGACAATAACCGGCGCGAGCAGTTGGGCCGGCTTTTCCGGCGCGAAGTCACGCTGAAGCCGACAAGCTACCGGCCGCGCATGCTGAAGCTTGCAAGCGAGGCCGGACCGCTCAGGGCATTGGCCTTCGTGATCAACCGCAACGGCCTGACCTATTCCGGCCCGCTCGACGAAGGCAAGATCGTCGAAAGGCTGGCCACGTCCTGCGGGCACTGGGGATCGGGCGCCGACTATCTCTACAACACGGTGAAAAACCTTGAAGAGCGCGGCATTCACGATCGCCATCTGTGGCGGCTGCAGCGGCTGGTTGCCGAGCGGATCACCGCGTTGAACCCGTAACGCCGCATGGCGCATTCGCGCTGTTGGCCGGCGGAATTTGGTTTGCCGGATGCGGCCGTTTCAGCCTATAGTCATGCATGTCGTCGGTTCCGTTAGGGACCAAGAGGGAATGCGGTGAGGGCTGACTTGTTGCCCAATGCCGTGGCTGCCCCCGCAACTGTGTGCGGTAGTCCTCTCCAAGCCACTGAGGATTTTTCCTCGGGAAGGTGGGGAAGGGCGCTGATCCGCGAGCCAGGAGACCTGCCGGCGACAGGGAACTGACTTCGATGCCCTCGGGTGGAGGGCGAAAGGACAAGATATGAATACCGCTTCCGTCTCCCTCGGCGCATCCGTCTCCTCGCAGTCGCGCTTCATGCAGCTCGTGCTTAGCGCGTTTCTGGGCATTTTCGTCGTCGGCGTTGTCGGTTTCTCGCATATCGATGCGGTCCACAATGCGGCGCACGACTATCGCCATTCGATGGCGTTTCCCTGCCACTGACGAGGATCTGACATCATGAACCTGTTTCGCAACGTCGTGTTCATCGCGGCGATCGCAGGGCTCGTGGCGGGTGTCGCTCTCGCCTGCATGCAGGCCTACGCCACCGTGCCGCTGATCCTCAAGGCGGAGGTCTACGAAAAGGCTGGTGGCGGCCATGAGCATCAGCATGCCGCGGCGCCCGCCGCCAACGCTGCGGACACCGATGCCATGAGCACCGCCGCGCCGGCGGAAAATGCGGTGAGCAGCGCAGCACCGGCTGAAGCAGCCGCGCCGGCGGAGGACGAAGGCTGGGCGCCGGCCGACGGCTTCGAGCGTTTCGCCTTCAGTGTCGTCGCCAATATCGTCACCGGCATCGGCTTCGCGCTGGTCCTGGTGGCGGTTTCCGAGTTCGCCGGCGGCATCGGCAGCTGGCGCCAGGGCGTGTTCTGGGGCTTGGCCGGCTTTGCCGTGTTCACGCTGGCGCCGGGCCTCGGCCTGCCGCCGGAACTGCCGGCAATGCCGGCGGCCGATCTCATGCAGCGCCAGATCTGGTGGTGGGCAACGGTGATGACAACGGCGATCGGTCTTGCCCTTATCACCTTCCGCACGTCGGCGCCCCTGACCGTGCTCGCCGTCGTCCTGATCGTCGCCCCGCATATTGTCGGCGCGCCGCAGCCTGACAGTTTCGTAACGCCGATCCCGGAGGGCCTGCATCATCAGTTCGTGGTGGCGGTGACGCTGACCAATCTGGTGTTCTGGCTGGTGCTCGGCGCAGTTGTCGGTGTAGTGCGCGCGCGCTTCGCCGGCACCGCGACCAGCCTGCGCGACAGCTTTGCCTGATCGCAGTTTGACCTTCATCATCGGCGGTGCGCGCTCCGGCAAGAGCGCGCATGCCGAAACTTTGGCGACGGCGTTGCTGCCGCCATGGGCTTATATCGCCACNCGCGCTCCGGCAAGAGCGCGCATGCCGAAACTTTGGCGACGGCGTTGCTGCCGCCATGGGCTTATATCGCCACCGCGCTAGCCTATGACGGCGAAATGCGCGAGCGCATCGCGCAGCACCGCTCGCGCCGTGGCGAGGGGTGGGCGACCATCGACGCCCCGCTTGATCTTGCCGGTGCGCTCGAGGCATTGCCGGACAACCAGCCGGTGCTTGTCGACTGCCTGACGCTGTGGCTGACCAATCATATGCTGGCCGATCATGATCTGGAGGGGGAGTGCCGGCGGCTGGCCGATGTGCTTTCGCGGCCGCGCGGACCGTGGTTCGTGGTCTCCAACGAAGTCGGACAAGGCATCGTGCCCGACAATGCGCTGGCACGCCGGTTCCGCGATGCCGCCGGCCGGCTCAACCAGCAGATCGCGGTCGTAGCTGATATGGTGCTTCTGATGGTGGCGGGGCTGCCGCTCAAGGTGAAATGAGATGACCGATATCGACACAAAAGACGAAGAGCGCCATCGCGCCAAGATGGCCAAGCGCAAGGCGGTGCAGGACGCCGAGGTCGCGGAAAAGACGGTCGAGAAGGGGCTGCTGATCGTCAACACCGGACCCGGCAAGGGCAAGACCACGGCTGCCTTCGGGCTGGCGCTGCGCATGCTCGGCTATGGCAAGCGCGTCGGAATCGTCCAGTTCATCAAGGGCAAATGGCACACCGGCGAGAAGGATGCCTTCGCGGCGTTTGGCGACCGCGTCGTCTGGCACACGATGGGCGAGGGTTTCACCTGGGAGACGCAGGATCTGAAGCGCGACATTGCGGCGGCCGAAGCCGCCTGGGCCAAGGCGCTGGAACTGATCGCCGACCCCTCTGTCAGCCTTGTCGTCCTCGATGAGCTCAACATTGCGCTGCGCTACGACTATCTCGATCTCGACAAGGTGGTCGCGGCGCTGAAGGCGCGGCGCGAAGGCCTGCATGTCGTCGTCACCGGCCGCAATGCCAAGCCGGCGCTGGTCGAGGCGGCCGACCTCGTCACCGAGATGGGCGTGACCAAACACCATTTTTCCGCAGGCGTTAAGGCGCAGCAGGGAATCGAGTTTTGAGGGTCTAACTTCGGGAGATGACCGTTGGAACAAGCGGTAATTGTCTATCTTCTTCTGAGCGGCGGTCAGTTCGGGGCGCCGGAAGAGCGGCAATCGGTCCAAGTTCTGGAGGATCGGTTGGAACAAGCTGTTTCGAATGCGCATGTCGGCGAATTTGATGGCGACGAGTTTGGCGAGGGCAAATGCACCCTCTATCTGTACGGGCCAGACGCCGAGAAGCTTTTCCTTGTGATTGAGCCTGTGCTGAAATCCTCGGCAGTGGCCGCCGGCGGTTACGCGATCAAAAGATTTGGCGCGGCGGTGGATTCAAACGCCAAGGAAGTCCGTGTCTCTTGGTGAGTCAGGCGGCGCATCTACTGCGAGATCAAAACATCCAGGTAGATGACGACCGCGGAGAGCAATCCAAACAGCGCGATCAGCAGATAGTCTGCTATCTGGTAAAGTTTCAGCGCCCGCCGGATGTCGGTGCTGTCGGCCTCGCGGCGGCCGCCTTCGCCCATATAGGCGTCCTCGACGATGACGCCGCCATAGCTGCGCGGGCCGGCGAGCGCCAGGCCGAGTGCGCCGGCCATTGCCGCTTCCGGCCAGCCGGCATTGGGCGAGCGGTGCTTTTTGGCGTCGCGCCGCACTGCTTGCCAGGCGTTGCGGGGATCGGCGCCGTCAACGAGAAAGGCGGCGGCAACGATCAGCAACGCGGTCAGCCGGGACGCCGGCAGGTTGATCCAGTCGTCGAAGAGTGCTGCCGCGCGGCCGAAGGCCTCGTGGTGCGGGGTGCGGTGGCCGATCATCGAATCGGCGGTGTTGGCGGCCTTGTAGGCCACGCCGCCGGCCAGACCGCAGACACCTGTCCAGAAGGCGGGCGCAACGATGCCGTCGGAGAAATTCTCGGCCAGGCTTTCGATGGCGGCGCGGCTGACGCCGGCATGGTCGAGCTTCTCTGGATCGCGACCGACGATGCGCGCAACCGCAATGCGGCCGAGCGCCAGCCCGCCGGTATCCAGCGAATCGGCCACCGCCTCGACATGTTCGGTAAGGCTCTTTTGCGACAGCAGCGACGAGGCCAGGATTGCCGTGATGATCATGCCGGCAGGAAAGACCTGCCAGAGCAGGATTTGCACGATGAAGGCGATTGCCGCCGGCACCAGCACGATCACCAGCAGCGCCTGCACGCCGCGGCGGCGACGCAGCGCGTCGGAATCAGTGTCGCGGTTGAGCCTGAGGTCGAGAAAGGCTATCAGCCTGCCGAACCAGGTGACGGGATGGCCGACGGCACGGAACAGCCAGTCCGGGTAACCCAGGATGCGTTCGATGGCCAGCGACAGGAAAGCGATCAGGATCGACATGAAGCTTTCTGATGGAGCGATTACTGTGGTGGATCACGGTGGATCCCTTGGCCGGGCGAAGGCGCTCTTCCCTCACGCGCCACAACCTTTCGTCGATCTCTCGACAGGTATCAATCCGCACTCCTACCCGCTTTTCGAGCTGCCCGCCACCGCCCTGTCACGATTGCCGGAGGCCGCGCGCCTGCGTGAGCTGGCCAGGGTCGCGGCCGGCGCCTATGGCGCGCCTTCGGCCGAGAATGTGGCGGTCGCCCCGGGCACGCAGATCCTGCTGCCGCGCGTCGCCTCGCTGGTCAGCCCCGGCAAGGCGCTGGTGCTCGGGCCGACCTATGCCGAGCATGCCAGGGCCGCCGCGATTGCCGGCCATGCGGTGGCGGAGGTCGACGATTTCGAGGCGCTTGCCGGAGCCGAAATTGCCATCGTCGTCAATCCCAACAATCCCGACGGGCGAGTCGTGTCGCGGGAAAGGCTGCTTCGGCTTGCCAAGACATTGCGCGCCATAGGCGGTCTGCTGGTCGTCGACGAAGCCTTCATGGATGTCGGCCCGCACGCGGAAAGCCTGGCCGGCGATGTCGGGCGGGGCGGCATCGTCGTGCTGCGCTCGTTTGGCAAGTTCTTCGGTCTCGCCGGCCTGCGGCTCGGCTTCGCACTTTCCGATGCAGCGACGGTCGAAAGGCTTGAAACGCAATTCGGCCCTTGGGCGGTCGCCGGTCCAGCGCTCGAATACGGCATCCGCGCGCTTGCCGACAGCGGCTGGCAGGCCGACATGCGGCGGCGGCTGGCGCAGGATGCGGCGCGGCTCGATGCGCTGCTTTCGCGCTTTGGCGTTGCTGTCGCCGGCGGCACGACCCTGTTTCGCTATCTCCGGCTTGCCGATGCACCGGGGCTGTTTTCGACGCTCGGCGAGCGCGGCATATTGCTCAGGCATTTTTTCGAGCGTCCCCAGGTGCTCCGCGCGGGGCTGCCTGGACGTCAGGAGGAATGGCAGCGGCTCGAATCGGCGCTTGCCGACTGGCGCGCACGGCGCGACGATGGGTCGAAGGAGATCGCGCCATGATCCATATCTGTTCGCTGGCAAAGCTTGAGGAGACGGTGGCCAAAAGCGGCGCCGAGCGCGTGCTGTCGCTGCTCGCTGCCGGCACCGAGGTGACGCGGCCGGCCTCGATATCGAGGGAGAACCACCTGCATCTGGTCATGCACGACATCGCGGTGGCGCAGGACGGCATGACCATGCCCGGCGAAGACCATGTGCGCAGTCTGCTCGATTTTGCCCGGAAATGGGACCGCGCCAAACCCATGGTCGTCCATTGCTATGCCGGCATCAGCCGCTCGACCGCCTCGGCCTATATCATTGCGGCGGCGCTCGCCCCGAAGCGCGACGAAGTCGAACTTGCGCAGACATTGCGGAAGCTTTCGCCCTCGGCGACACCCAATCCACGGTTGATCGCCGTCGCGGATGCTCTGCTCTCACGACAAGGCCGCATGATCGAAGCGATCGAGGCGATCGGACGCGGCGCCGATGCTTTTGAGGGTACGCCTTTCGTGTTGAAGATCGACGGCTAAGGCGGCCCGCTATGCCAGCCAGTCGGCAAGCTTCGCCTTGCGCACATCCTTCAACAGGGTGATGAAGCCGTCGGCCTGATGCTCCGCCGTCAGTCGGCCTTTCTCGGCCGTGGCAATGCTGGCATCGCCGACCACGCCGTTGGGGTTGAGATCCCCAGCGATCCAGGCGAAAGCGTGCGTTCCGGTGTGGCGCAGCAGCGCAAATTCGGTTTCGGCGCGGGCGACCTTGGAGGCGAAATTGTCGGCCTTGGCCATGTCGACTAACTCCGGGCGAAAATGCAGCATCAACGAGGTCTCGACGTCGCCGCCATGGATGCCATGGCGGTCTTCCAGCTCGGTGTACATGCCGGCGGGGCGGCCGAAGCGCTGCCAGCTGGTCTTCACCGCCAGCATCCTCTCACGCACGCGCAGCTCGCGCGTGACGATGCCCATGATCTCTTCATTGCCGCCATGCGAGTTGACGACGATCAGTTTCCTTACGCCTGCGCGGGCAACGGACAGGCCAAGCTCGGTCCAGGCATCGACCAGGGTGGCCGCCGGCAGGGTGAGCGTGCCCGGCGCCTGCAGATGCTCGTTCGACTTGCCGACCGTTTGGACCGGCAGGATGCGGATGTCGAGATCGCCGGGCAGGCGGGCGATGACCGTCTCCAGCATGCCGTTCATGATCGAGGTATCGGTTGATACAGGCAGATGCGGGCCGTGCTGCTCGATCGCCGCCACCGGCAGCACGGCAATCGTCGCCTCCGGATCGATCGCGGCGTATTCGGTGGTCCGGTAGTCGCCCCACCAAACGCGTCTGTTTGCAACGGTCATGTCATGCCTCTTGACTGTGAGGGAGACCTAGCGCGCCAAACGTCGCCTGTCGATCACCCAGCCGCAATCGCCTCGACCTCGACCTTGAACTCCGGCCGCGCAAAGCCTGACACGATCATCAGCGTCGAGGCGGGCGCGGGGCTGGCAAACAAGCGGTCGCGGACGTCCATATAGGGCCGCAGAAAGGCGCGGTCGGTGACGTAGGCGTTTATGCGCACGATGTCGCCTAGCCCCAGCCCGGCTTCAGCCAGAATCGCCGCTATGTTTTGAAAGCAGAGCTCGGCCTGCGCGCCGGCATCCTCGGGGATCTGGTCGTCCGCCGTGATCGCGACCTGGCCGGAGCACAGAACCAGCCGCTTGCCTGGCGGCACCTCGACGCCGTGGCTGTAGCGGGCGAAAGGCGGCTTGATCGACTTCGGCGCGAGGTATCTGAACATGGCAATCTCCTGTCTGCGAGACCAGCCTAAGACGTGACCGATAGTACGTTCAAGATGTGGTGCATGGCACAAGGGCGATTGTGGACAGGCGTCCAAAAAATAGGCACGATGCCTCCCGCACAGCATGACCCGTCCGGTGTTGGCAGTGACTGCCGCGCAAGCAGGCGGCCCGGGCGGTGGCATGTGTCTTGCTTCTTGGATCAATGGTGTCGAGCCCGGCGCGTGACGCTCCGGAGCCAACAAAGGGTGGTGTCGATGTACGGAAAACAGAAGATTTCAGCGCTTGCGGTCGCGCTGCTTGGAGCCGGCACGTTCGGCGCGGCAGCAAACGAGAAGGTCACCTTCGGCACCAACTGGCTGGCCGAGCCCGAGCATGGCGGCTACTACCAGGCCGTCGCCGACGGCACCTACGCTGCATGTGGCCTCGACGTGACGATTTCGCAGGGAGGTCCGCAGGTCAGCGGGCGGCCGCTGCTGCTGGCCGGCAAGCTCGATTTCTACATGGGCGGCAATCTGCTGTCGGCTTTCGACGCCGTCCAGCAGGGCATCCCGATGCGCGTCGTCGCCGCCGATTTCCAGAAGGACCCTCAAGTCATCATGTCCCACCCGGGGCAGGGGCTGGACAAGTGGGAGGATTTGAAGAACGCCGACCAGTACATTCTCGGCGACGAGGGCGTCCAGACCTTCTTCCAGTGGATGGTCATCGAACTCGGTTTCGATGCCGCCAAGCGCGTGCCCTACACCTACAACACCGCTCCATTCCTGGCCAACAAGAAGTCGATCCAGCAGGGTTACGTCACCTCGGAACCTTTTGCGGTCAAGAAGGAAGGCGGCTTCGTGCCCAACCAGTTCCTGCTCGCCGACTATGGCTGGGACACCTATTCGACGACGATCGAGGTGATGCAGGACACGATCGACAAGCGGCCGGAGGTGGTCCAGTGCTTCGTCGATGGCTCGGCCAAGGGCTGGTACAACTACCTCTACGGCGACAACAAGGCCGCCAACGAGATGATCAAGAAAGACAATCCCGACATGAGCGACGAGCAGATTGCCTTCTCGATCGAGCAGATGAAGAAGTTCGGCCTGGCCGATTCCGGCGACACCGAAAAGCTCGGCATCGGCGCCATGAACGAAGACCGGATCAAGAGCTTTTATGACAAGATGGTCAAGGCCAAGGTCACGCCCGAGGGCATCGATATCAAGAAGGCCTATACGCTGGCCTTCATCAACAAAGGTGTCGGAATCGAGCTGAAGAAGTAATCGTGAAGCTGGAAAAGATGGCGCAGGCGCCCATGACGGCATCGGGTGAAGGCCCGATGCTGCTGACGCTGCGCCATGTCGGCAAGGTGTTTTCCAATGGCGTGACTGCATTGAGCGACGTCGATCTCGCCATCCGCGAGGGCGATTTTGTCAGCCTGCTCGGGCCGTCCGGCTGCGGCAAGTCGACGGCGTTGAGGCTGATCGCGGGCCTGTCGACGCCGACATCCGGTCAACTCGACTGGGGCGGTTCGATCGACCGCGCCAATATCGGCTTCGTCTTCCAGGAACCGACGCTGCTGCCTTGGGCCGATGTCTTCGACAATGTCTGGCTGCCGCTCAGGCTGAAAGGCGTGTCGCGTGCCAAGGCGGCGCCGGTGGTGATGGAGATGCTGGAGCGGGTGCACCTGACCGGTTTCGAAAACGCCGTGCCGCGCGAACTTTCCGGCGGCATGAAGATGCGCGTCTCGATCGCACGCGCGATGGTGACGAAGCCGCGCATTCTGTTGATGGACGAGCCGTTCGCCGCCCTCGACGAGATCACCCGCTTCAAGCTCAACAACGACCTTCTGGAGCTGTGGCAGGAAGAGCGCTTCACCGTCGTCTTCGTCACCCACAGCGTCTTCGAAAGCGTGTTCCTGTCCAACCGCGTCGTCGTCATGGCGGCGCGGCCGGGCCGCGTCCATGCCGAGTTGGCAATCGATGCCGCCTATCCACGCGACGAGGTGTTTCGCACCTCGCCCGACTATGCCGCGCTCTGCCGCCAGGCCTCGGACATCCTGGTCAACGCCATCAACACATCAGCCGGACCGCACCATGACGGCCATTGACCAGAATGCCGCAACGCTCGACGCGGAGGAGGCCGGCCGCGTACGTCAGGAGCGGCTGGAGCGGATCGGCCGGTGGGTCTTGCCGCTGGCGATCATGATCCTGGCGATCTGGCTGTGGGACCGCATCTGCGTGTGGAACGCGATCCCGCAATATATTCTGCCGCGCCCCGGCGTGGTGCTGTGGACGCTCTATAGCGATGCCGGGCTCCTGTTCTCCGCGCTGCTGGTCACGTTGCGCATAACCTTTCTCAGCCTGCTGCTCGCGGTCGTCGGCGGCGTCGGACTGGCGGTGCTGTTTGCGCAATCAAAATGGGTGGAGATGTCGTTCTTTCCCTTCGCCATCGTGCTGCAGGTAACGCCGATCGTGGCGGTCTTCCCGCTCATCAACATCTATGTGGACAACCAGACGGTGAAGCTTTTGCTTTGCGCCTGGATCGTCGCGTTCTTCCCGATCCTGTCCAACACCACGCTCGGCCTCAATTCGGTCGACCGCAATCTGCGCGACATGTTCAAGCTCAACGGCGCGACGCGCTGGCAGCAATTGCGCTATCTCAGACTGCCGGCGGCCATGCCGTATTTTCTAGGAGGCTTGAAGATCGCCGGCGGCCTGTCGCTGATCGGCGCCGTGGTGGCCGAGTTCGTCGCCGGCGCGCAGGGACAATCCTCAGGGCTCGCCTCGCGCATCATCGAGGCCGGCTACCGCCTCAACGCGCCAAGGCTTTTCGCGGCGCTGATCCTGATCTCGCTCACCGGCATATTGATCTTCCTGGTGCTGTCGCTGGTGTCGCATCTCATCCTGCGCCGCTGGCACGAGAGCGCGCTGAAGCAGGAGCGGTAGGGTGACGAGGTGAGCGAGACGTTGGCGCGAAGCACCCCCCTCTGGCCTGCCGGCCATCTCCCCCTCAAGAGTGGAGATTGGACGTCATCCGGGATTTCGCCAATTATCGACGTTGGAAGACGGGTGCTGCCGGCAAAGCTGCCAATCTCCCCCCTTGAGGGGGAGATGCCCGGCAGGGCAGAGGGGGGCGGTCCTTGATACCGACCTCTGGCTCGTACCATCTCACCAACGTCCGCCTCCACCGGTCGCTGACATCAGGTCTTGCCACCACTTACGATACTGACGGCTTCGCGCTGGCCGACATCGCCGTCGCCGACGGTAAGCTCTCCAGCATCGCCGCGCACAAGAAATCAAAAGCGCCAGCCACCGCCATCGACCTTGCCGGCCGCATCATCCTGCCGTGCTTCGTCGATTGCCACACCCACATCGACAAGGGCCATATCTGGCCGCGCAAACCCAATCCCGACGGCAGTTTCATCGGCGCGCTCAACGCCACCGGCGCCGACCGTGCAGCGCGCTGGAGCGCCGAGGACGTGGCGCGGCGCATGGATTTCTCTTTGTGCTCGGCCTACGCGCACGGCACCAGGGCCTTGCGCACTCATCTCGACAGCGTGCCGCCGCAGGAGGAGATCTCCTGGCCGGTGTTCGAGGCGATGCGAGAGAAATGGCGCGGCCGCATCGAGCTGCAGGCGGCCTGCCTGCTCGGCATCGAAGGCGTGCGCGACAGAAAGTGGTTCGAGAGGCTGGCCAAGCGTGTGGCTGCGGCCAAGGGCGTGCTCGGCGTCGTCACCTATATGGTGCCGGATCTCGAAGAGCTTCTCGACAAGGTGTTCGCCGAGGCGAACAAGCACGGGCTCGATCTCGATTTCCACGCCGACGAGACCGACGATATCGCGGCGATCTCGCTGAAGAAGATTGCCGAGGCCGCACTCTGGAACGGTTTTGAGGGCAACATACTGGTGGGACATTGCTGCTCGCTGGCGCGCCAGCCGGACCTCGACGTGCTCGACACGCTGGACAAGGTCGCCAAGGCCAAACTTGCCGTGGTGTCGCTGCCGATGTGCAATCTCTATCTGCAGGACCGGCGCGCCGACCAGACCACGCCACGCTGGCGCGGCGTGACCTTGCTGCACGAGATGAAGGCGAGGGGCATTGCGGTCGCGGTCGCCTCCGACAACACCCGCGATCCTTTCTATGCCTATGGCGATCTCGACATGCTGGAGGTCTACCGCATGGCGACGCGCATCCTGCATTTCGACCATCCGGTCGGCGACTGGCCGCAGACGGTGGCGGCGACGCCGGCCAAGGTGATGCGGCTCGACGGTGTCGGGACACTGGCAGCCGGTGGCAGCGCCGATTTCATCGTCTTCAAAGGGCGGAACTGGACGGAATTGCTGTCGCGGCCCGAATCGGATCGCATCGTCGTGCGCAACGGCCGAGCGATCGACAGGCAATTGCCCGACTATGCCGAGCTCGACGAACTGATGGTGGAATGATGGATGTTTCGGCGCTCAAACGCGATCTCGACGGGATAAAGCTCGACGACAATCCGGCCATCGTCCAGCAGAAGAGCCGCGACTTCTACTGGTACAGCCCGGTGCTGAAGCAGCAGCTCGACCACGTCACCGGCGACCTGATCGTGACGCCCAGGAACGAGGCCGAACTGATCCGCGTGCTTGCCGCTTGCCACCGTCATGGCGTTCCGGTGACGCCGCGCGGCAGCGGCACCGGCAATTACGGCCAGGCGATGCCGCTGTCGGGCGGCGTGGTTTTGAACCTCGCCGAGATGAACGAGATCAAGGCCATAGCGCCGGGCCGCGTCGTCACCGGGCCGGGCGCGATCCTCGCCGACATCGACAGAGCGACGCGCGCGCATTCCGGGCAGGAACTGCGGCTGTCGCCGTCGACCTACAACACCGCCTCGATCGGCGGCTTCATCGCCGGCGGCTCGGGCGGCGTTGGCTCGATCAATTTCGGCGGTCTGCGTGATTTCGGCAATGTGCTGCGCCTGCGCGTCGTCACTATGGAGGCGGAGCCGAAGGCGCTCGAACTCGCCGGCGAGGACCTGCACAAGGTCACCCACGCCTATGGCACCAACGGCATCATCACCGAGGTCGAGATGCCGCTGACTGCAGCCTATGAATGGATCGACGTGATCGTCGGCTTCGACGCTTTCATGCCGGCAGCCCGCTACGGCAACGCGCTGGCACGCCAGGACGGCATCCTGACCAAGCTGATCACGCCGATCGCCGCGCCCGTGCCGCAGCTCTATTTCAAGCGCCACCAGAAGTTCTTCCGGGACGGGCAAAGCATCTGCGTCGTCATGGTTGCCCGGCATGGGCTAGACGCGTTCCTCGCCTTCACCCGCCGTACCGGCGGCGAAGTCATCTTCAATGCGGCGACGGCCACGGACGAAGAGAAAAAGGGCCTGCCGCCGGGCTTCGAACTGGCGTGGAACCACACCACGCTCAGGGCACTGCGGGTCGATCCCGCGATCACCTATCTGCAATCGCTCTATCCGTTTCCCAACCAGCTGGCGCTGGTGGAGAAGATGGACGCGATGTTTCCGAACGAGGTCTTTTCGCATCTCGAATTCGTGCGCCTCGACGGCAACATCACCTGTTTTGGCCTGCCGCTGGTGAAATTCACCACCGAGGCGCGGCTCAACGAAATCATCCGGCTGCATGAGGAGAACGGCTGCCCGATCTTCAACCCGCACCGCTACACGCTGGAAGAGGGCGGCATGAAGCAGACGGATGAAATCCAGCTCGCCTTCAAGCGCGAGACCGATCCGCAAGGCCTGCTCAATCCCGGCAAGATGATCGCCTGGGAAAATCCGGATTACGACTATCGCTCGGGCCGGACTTTTTTGTTCAAGGGTTTGCAGAAAGCAGAATGAGCAGAGGTTTGAGCTTGAGCACCCCCCTCTGTCCTGCCGGCACAGGCCCTACGCTGCCGCTTCGGGCGTTCGTCGTTTGGAAAGCCAAGCAATTGGCTTCCCATCGGCTTCGCCGACCACTTCTCACCCCCCGCAAGGGGGGAGATTGGCAGCCTGAACGCCGCGGCCAATCTGACACGCTGACAATTAGTGAAAGCGATGCGGCAGTCCGATCTCCCCCCTTGCGGGGGAGATGCCCGGCAGGGCAGAGGGGGGTGCCTCGCGCCCACCTCGCAAGTATTTCCCCATGAAAGTCCTCGTCCTCTACGCACACCCGGTGGAGACCAGCTTCAATGCAGGTCTGCACCGCACGATCGTCGAGCGGCTGACGGCCGCCGGCCATGAGGTCGACGATTGCGATCTCTATGCCGAGGATTTCGACCCCCGGCTGACGCGCGGGGAGAGGCTGGATTATCATAACCAACGCAGCCCTGCGGACCTGGCCGCGCCCTATGTCGAGCGGCTGCTCAAGGCCGAGGCGCTGGTGCTGTCATATCCCGTCTGGAACTACGGCTTCCCGGCCATCCTGAAAGGCTTTTTCGACCGCGTGTTTCTGCCCGGCGTGTCGTTCAAATTGGTCGACGGCAAGGCGCAGCCTTCGCTCCACAACATCCGCAAGCTGACCGCCGTCACCACCTATGGCGGCAGCCGGTTCCGCGCCATGCTGATGGGCGATCCGCCGCGCAAATTGGTCAAGCGGATGCTGCGCGCGACGATCAGGCCCGGCGCCTCGGTGTCCTACCTCGCTCATTATTCGATGAACCTGTCGACCGACGAGACGCGGGCAGCCTTCATGGCCAAGGTCGCGGCCGGGATGGATGAATTCTGATGCGCGTGCTGGTGGTCTATTGCCATCCGGTGCCCGAAAGCTTTTGCGCCGCCATCAGAGATGCCGCCGTCGATGTGCTGAAGGCACGCGGCTGGGAGGTGAGGCTGCTCGACCTCTATGCCGAAAAATTCGACCCGGTGATGGGTAGCGAGGAGCGGCGCGCCTACAATGAGCGGGCGCCGGAGGATCCGGCCCTAAAACCGCATTTCGAGCATCTCGCCTGGGCTGAGGCGATCCTGTTCATCTATCCGACCTGGTGGTACGGGCTGCCGGCCATGCTGAAGGGCTGGCTCGACCGGGTCTGGGCGACCGATGTCGCCTTCAAGCTGGGCAAGGGGCGTATCACGTCGCTGATGACGCATGTCACCAAGGTTGGCGTCATCACCACCTGCGGCGCGCCGACCTGGTGGAGCGTCGTCGTCGGCCAGCCCGGCCGCAAGACCTTGCTGCGCGGTATGCGCGCGCTGTGCGCCCGCCGCTGCCGGACGTTTTTCCTGGCGCACTACCTGATGGACGCCTCGACGCCAAGGACGAGGGCGGCGTTTCTGGTGAAGGTGCGGGCGAAGCTGGAGCGGTTTTGAGCTTCTTCACCCTCCCCCTTGTGGGGAGGGTAGCGCAGCAAATGCCGCAAGGCGGCTTTTGCGAAGCGGGGTGGGGGGTCTCGTAGGGCGCACCCCCCACCCCGTCTCGCAATCGCCGCTTCGCTCCGACTGCGAGCCGACCTTCCCCACAAGGGGAGGGTAAAAAGGTGCTACATCCTCGTCCGTTCCGCCTTGGAATCGTACATCGGCTTCAGCGATGCTTCCGCCGCAAAACGCTCGCCGGCGATCTCGATCTCGTAGGACGAGGCCAGCACATCCGCCTCGCTCTCGCCCTGGCAGGGCACATAGCCCAGTCCGATCGCGCCGCCGAGATGGTGGCCGTAATTCCCCGATGTGATCGGGCCGACGATCTTGCCGTCGCGCAGGATCGCCTCGTTGTGGAAGAGCAGGGGTTCAGGGTCTTTCAAACGGAACTGCACCAGCCGGCGCGACAGGCCGGCTTCTTTTTTCTTCAGCACCGCATCGCGGCCGATGAACTCGCCCTTGGCGGTTTTGACCGCAAAGCCGAGGCCGGCCTCCAGCACATTGTCCTCGTCGGTGATGTCGTGGCCGAAATGCCGAAACGCCTTTTCGATGCGGCAGGAATCCAGCGTATGCAGGCCGCAAAGTTTCAGGCCGACATCGCCGCCGGCCTCGTCGATCGCCTCGAAGACATGAGCCGCCTGGTCGGTCGAGACATAAAGTTCCCAGCCGAGTTCGCCGACATAGGTGACGCGGTGGGCACGGGCGAGGCCCATGCCGATCTCGATCTCCTGGAAGGTGCCGAACGGATTGTTCTCATTAGAAAAATCATTAGGGCTGACCTTCTGCATCAGTTTTCGCGCATCCGGACCCATCAGGCAGAGCACCGCCTCAGCTGCTGTGACATCCGTGATGACGACGAATTCGTCGCCGACATGCCGGCGCAGCCAGGCGAGATCGCGCTGCAGCGTCGCGCCCGGCACGACGAGGAAGTAGGCGGTCTCAGATAGCCGCGACACCGTCAGGTCGCTTTCGATACCGCCGCGCTGGTTGAGCATCTGGGTGTAGACGATCTTGCCCGGCGCCACGTCCATATCGTTGGCGCACAGCCTTTGCAGGAGGGCACAGGCGTCGCGGCCTTCGACACGGATCTTGCCGAACGAGGTCATGTCGAACAGGCCGACCTTGTTGCGGACCGCCAGGTGCTCCTCGCGCTGGTTGTCGAACCAGTTCTGCCGCTTCCAGGAATAGCGGTATTCGCGCTCCTGTCCCTCGCGGGCGAACCAGTTTGCGCGCTCCCAGCCGGCGACTTCGCCGAACACGGCGCCGCGCGCCTTCAGATGCTCGTGCAAAGGCGAGCGCCTGACATTCCTGGACGTTGCCATCTGCCGGTAGGGGAAGTGATCCGCATAGAGCAGGCCGAGTGTTTCGGAGACACGCTCCTTGAGATACCTACGGTTCTTCTGGAATGGCTGGGCGCGGCGGATGTCGACTTCCCAGAGGTCGAAGGGCGCTTCGCCATCGTTGATCCATTGCGCCAGTGCCATGCCGGCGCCGCCGGACGAGACGATGCCGATGGAATTGTAGCCGGTCGCCATCCAGTAGCCACGGAGTTCCGGGGCCTCGCCGAGATAATAGCGGTCGTCGGGGGTAAAGCTTTCGGGGCCGTTGAAGAAGGTGTGAATGCCGGCGGTTGCCAGCATCGGCATGCGGTTGACGCCCATTTCGAGGATCGGCTCGAAATGCTCCATGTCCTCCGGCAACTGGTCGAAGCAGAAATCCTCGCGGATGCCGTCCATGCCCCAGGGCTTGGCCACAGGCTCGAAAGCGCCGAGCATCATCTTGCCGGCATCTTCCTTGTAGTAGGCGCATTCATCGGGAACGCGCAGCACCGGTAGACGACCGAGCCCGGGGATCGGCTCGGTGACGAGATAAAAATGTTCGCAGGCATGCAGCGGGATGGTGACGCCGTTCTGGGCGCCGAGCTCGCGCGCCCACATGCCGGCGCAGTTGACGACGATGTCGGCCTCGATCGTTCCCTGATCCTCGCCTTGCGCCCACGACACACCGGTGACGCGACCGGCCTTGGTATGGACCTTGGTGACCTTCACATTCTCGACGATGGCGGCGCCGCGCTGGCGGGCGCCCTTGGCCAGCGCCATGGCGATGTTGGACGGATCGCACTGGCCGTCGAGCGGCAGATGCACGGCGCCGACCACATCGGACACGTTGAGATGCGGGTACATCTCCTTGACTTCACCAGGCGAAATCTCGCGCACATCGACATCGAAGGCGCGGGCGAGCGAGGCCTGCCGATAAATCTCGTGCTTGCGCTCCTCGGTCAGCGCCACGGTGATCGAGCCGACCTGGCGCATGCCGGTGCCGACTTCGGTTTCGGCCTGCAGCTTGACGTAGAGGTCGGCCGAATATTTCGCCAGCCGCGTCATGTTCTGCGAGCCGCGCAGCTGGCCGATCAGGCCGGCGGCGTGCCAGGTCGTGCCCGAGGTCAGCTGCTTGCGTTCCAGCAGCACGATGTCGGTCCAGCCGAGCTTGGCCAGGTGGTAGGCGACCGAACAGCCGGAGACACCGCCGCCGATAATAACCGCGCGGGCCTTGGTGGGAATGCTTCTGGTCATGCGGCCTCGCGGCGATAGCCGGATGCGAAGCGGCGCAGGCGTTTTGCGGCTTCCTGAAGCACCGGTTCCGGTTGGCAGAGGCTGATGCGGATGTGGCCGGCAGCGGCCTTGCCGAAGCTGGAACCCGGCATGACGCCGACACTCTCCTGGTCGAGAAAGGCCCAGGCGAATTTCTCGTCGTCGGGCTCGACTGCGGAGATGTCGAGCATGACATACATGCCGCCCTCGGAGCCGTGCACGCTGATATTGTTCATGCCGCGCACGGCGTCGAGCAGGACGGTGCGGCGCGCCGCATAGCGTTCGGCGATCTCCCTGACGCCAAAGCGGTTCTCCAGCGCCTCGGCGCAGGCGATCGAGATGAAGGCCGGCAGGCCGTAGGTCGTCACCAGATTGAGATTGGTCAACAGCGTGATCATCTGCGCTGGGCCGGTCAGCCAGCCCATGCGCCAGCCGGTCATGCCATGGCTCTTGGACATCGAATTGATGACCAGCGTGCGCTCCGCCATGCCGGGCAGGCCGCGCGGCGAGATGTGCTCGCCGCCGCCGAGCGTCCAGTAGACCTCGTCCGACAGCAGCCAGAGATCGTGCTCGCGGCAGATCTCGGCCAGCTCTTCCAGACGCTCACGCGAATAGACGGCGCCGGTCGGGTTGTTCGGCGTGTTGATCAAAATGGCGCGCGTGTTGGGCTTGAGCGCCGCGCGGATCATCTCGGCGTGCGGCTGGAAACCGTCTCCGGCCGGCGTCTCGACGACGGTGAAGCTGGCGCCGGCGGCGCTGAAGGTGTTGGGATAAGTCGCGTAGTAGGGCGCCACCACGATAGCGTGGTCGCCCTGGTCGAGAACGGCCTGCACCGCCGCGTAAAGGGCGGCCTGACCGCCCGGCGTGGCGATCACCTGGTCGGGGCTCGTCTCGACCCCGGTGCAGGCGGTCGAGGCCGCCGCCATCGCCCTGCGCAGGCGCGGAACGCCGGGAAGCGGGGTGTAGTGGTGGTTGCTGCCGCGAACCGCCGTCACGCAGGCTTCGATGGTCTGGCTCGGCGTATCGAAATCATGGTCGCCGACCGACAGCATGATGATGTCCTGGCCCGCCTCCTTGCGGGCCCATGCCTCGGTGTGGACCTCCCAGCCATCCTTGCCCGAAGGCACGATGCCGGAAATGCGCGATGATGGTCTGGGCATCAGGATACTCCCGAGATTTCGTGGCCGGCCTGTTCGAGCCGGTCGCGCAAGGCGGCGATGTGGGCAGGGCCGACTTCGCAGCAGCCGCCGACGATGGTGGCGCCAGCGGCGACCCAGCCGAGCGCCTGGTCGGCATAGGCATCCGGATCAAGGTCGTGGCGTGCGTGCAGCACTTCCACCGTTCCACCATGCTTGAGCGCTTCGACAGAGGTGAAGCCATTGGCATAGGCGCCGACCGGGCCGCCGAGAGCAATCAATTCGGGCAGTGCCGCGGCGATCGCTTCTGGCCGGCAGCAATTGACCAGGCGCGCTGCAACCGTCAGGCCGTCGAGGGCGTCCGCCGCTGCCGCTATTGTTTCGCCGCTGCGCAGCCGCGGCGCGCCGTGATCGGCGAGCGTCCAAGACACCCAGACAGGTTTGCCGCTTTCCGACGCAGCGGTAACGGCCGCACGGCCTTCCTCGGCTGAGGCCATGGTCTCGCACAGGAACAGGTCGACGCCGTCGGTCTGCTCGGCGACGATGCGGCGATAGATGTCCAGCGTCTCCTCGAACGATATGGTCAGCGCCGGCGCATAGCTGCCGAACAGCGGTGACAGGCAGCCGGCGATCGCTGCATCGCCTGCCTCCTCGCGTGCCTGTCTTGCCAATTCGATGCCGCGCTTCTGCAAGGGCCTGAAGAGGTCTTCTGCTCCTTCCCGCGCGAGCCGCTCCGGCGTCGCCGAATAGGTGTTGATGGTGATGACGCGAGCGCCGGCCCGGATGAATTCGGCATGCAGGCCACGCACCAGATCCGGCTCGTCGATCAGCACCCTGGCCGACCAGAGCGGCGTCGGCTCGGAGCTGCTGCGGCGGACCAGTTCCTGGCCCATGCCGCCATCGGTGAGAATGACTTTCTTCATGCTCTCAATCTTTCGTTTTTCGGATCCCACAGCGGCTCGTCTTTCTGCACGACCGCCCGAAAGCGATCGCCGAAGATTTCGATCTCGATCGCGGTATCGGGTTCAGCCAGGTCGGCGCGCAGCATGCCGAGCGCGATCGATTTGTCGATGCGATGCCCCCAGCCGCCGGACGTCGTCTCGCCGACGATCTTGCCGTCATGCCAGAGCGTCGACACCGACGGCGCGTCGCAATCGCCGGGGTTTTCGACCACCAGCGTGACGAAGCGCTTCTTTACGCCTTGCTGCTTTTCGTTCTGCAGGGCTGCCTTGCCGCGGAAGTCGGGCTTGTCCCATTTTACGAAGCGCTCGAGCCCGCCCTGCAGGACCGTATAGTCGGTCGACAGGTCGCCCTTCCAGGTCCGGTAGCCCTTTTCGAGGCGCAGCGAATCCAGCGCATACATGCCGAACGGTTTCAGACCGTGTTTTTGTCCCGCCGTCCAGACGGCGTCGAAGATGGCGGCGGTGTCTCCCACCTTGGTGTGGATTTCCCAGCCGAGTTCGCCGGCGAAGGATACCCGCACCAGCTTCGCCCAGCGGCCGGCGATGGTGGTTTCCTGATGCATCAGCCAGGGCAGCGAGAGATCCGCGCCACAGACCTCGGCCAGGATCTTGCGCGAACTGGGGCCGGCGAGGATTTGCGTCGAATAGTCTTCGGTCCTGTCGGTGAGGGTGAAAGCCGCGTCCTTCGGCAGGCGCGACTTCAGCCATTCGAAATCGTGCCACTGCGCTACCGCCGCGGTGATCAGCGTCATCTGCTCTTCGCCATGGCGCACCACCGACATCTCGGTGACGATGCGGCCCTTGTCGTCGGCGAAATAGGCGAGGCCGATTCGGCCGGGCTTGGGCACCAGACCGGTGACCTGCAGTGCCAGCCATTCGGCTGCGCCAGGACCTTCGAGGTTGAAGCGCGAGAAGCCGGGCAGGTCGAGAATGCAGGCGGCGTCGCGCACCGCCAAGCATTCTTCGCGCACGCGGTGCTGCCACGGCCCGTCGCGGCGGAAGGTGAGTGTTGCTTCTTCCGACGTGTCGTCACCGGGTTGCGCATACCAGGTGGCACGCTCCCAGCCATTATAGGCGTCGAACTGGGCGCCGAGCGCCTTGATGCGATCGTGGATCGGCGACAGCTTGCGGTCGCGCCCAGCCGGCCAGGCATGGCGCGGGAACTGGATGGCGTATTCGTTGCCGTAGATCTCCATGCCCTTGGCGACGCTATAGTCGGGGGCGGCCGCAAAGCTGGTGAAACGGCGCGGATCGCAAGACCACATGTCCCATTCGGTCTGGCCCTGCGTAACCCATTCGGCCAGCACCTTGCCGGCGCCGCCGCCCTGGGCGATGCCGAAGGTGAAGACACAGGCCTCGAACGCGTTGGGAACGCCGGGCATCGGACCGATCAGCGGATTGCCGTCCGGCGCGTAAGGGATCGGCCCGTTGATCACCTTGGACAGGCCGGCAGTGCCCAGGATCGGCACGCGGGCGACGGCATCGGCAAGGTAGTGCTCGAGACGGTCGAGATCGTCGGGGAATAGCTGGAAGGAAAAATCCTCCGGCATCGGGTCGTTGTGGGTCGCCCAATGCGCGCGGCAATTGCGCTCATAGGGGCCGAGATTCATGCCGTTCTTTTCCTGGCGCAGATAGTAGGAGGTGTCGACGTCGCGCAGCAGCGGCAGTTTCTTGCCCTGCTCCTTCGACCAGGCCACCAGTTCGGGGATTTCCTCGAACAAGATGTACTGATGGCTCATCACCATCATCGGGACGTCGCGGCCGAACATTTTGCCGACTTCCGCGGCTCGGTAGCCGGCGGCGTTGACGACGATCTCGCAACGGATCTCGCCTTGCGGCGTCTCGACAACCCATTCGTCGTTCTCGCGGCGCACGCCCGTGGTTGGGCAGAAGCGGATGATCTTTGCCCCCATGTCGCGCGCACCCTTGGCAAGTGCCTGCGTCAGCTGCGCGGGGTCGATGTCGCCGTCGTTCGGATCGTAGAGCGCGCCTTTCAATTCATGCGTCTCGATGAAGGGATAGCGGCGCTTGATCTCGTCGGGGCCGACGATGTCGATGTCCATGCCCTGGTAGCGGCCCATGCCCTTGGCGCGCTGGAACTCCTGCATGCGCTCCTTCGTGTGGGCGAGGCGGAGCGAGCCGGTAACGTGGTAGTTCATGGGATAGTCGACGGCATCAGCCAAGCCGCGATAGAGCTCGGTCGAATAGCGCTGCATGTTCATCAGCGACCAGGACGACGAGAAGGTCGGCACATTGCCGGCGGCATGCCAGGTCGAGCCCGATGTCAGCTCGTTCTTTTCAAGCAGCACGCAATCGGTCCAGCCCGCCTTGCAAAGGTGGTAGAGCGAGGAGGTGCCGACGACACCGCCTCCGATGATCACCACGCGTGCCGTGGTCGGCAAACCGGCCATATTCTTCTCCCAAACCTGAAGCGCGCTGCGCTTCTATTTTTTGCTTGATGCATGTCGTTGTCCCAAAACCGCTGCACACTTTTGGGCGACATGCATTCAATAAACAGGCGGCGAAACCACCCAGATGATTACGGCCGGCTCGCTGCCGGGATTGCGCCAGCGATATGGCTTGCGCTCGAAGCGGAAGGAATCGCCTTCGACAAGACGGTGCCAGACGCCCGCGATCTCGATCTCGAAAACGCCAGAGGCGATGTAGCCGGCTTCCTCGGTCGGCCGCAGCTGCTCGCTCTTCATCTCGGCGCCCGGCGCAAAGATCGAACGCACCATCTCGAAACTACCGCCGAGATCGGGCGACAGAAGCTCCTCCACCAGGCCGGATTCGCTTGTGCCAAGCGTGCGCCGGCTGCCGGCGCGCACGACAAAACCGCGCTCCTTTTCGATCGGCACGTCGTGGCTGAAGAACAGGCTGAGCGGCACGCCGAACAAATCGGCGAAAGCCCTGAGGTCGCCAAGCGAAGGGATAGACAGGCCGCGCTCGACCTGGCTGACCCAGCCGACGGAGCGACCAAGCTTCAGCGCGATCTCAGCCAGCGTCAGCCCGCGCGCCTTGCGCAGCGCACGGATGTCGCTCGCCAGCAGGCGCTCGTCAGGTCCCTGCAATGTTTTGGGGATAGCTGGGGGCAAAACGCTCACTTGATGAAAAACTGGAAATGAATTTCATGAGAGCTCACGTCCGTGAAAAAATCAAGCGAATTTTCATGTACACACAAGATTTGCTTGCGCGATTTTGGCGGTTCATGCAAAGGCTCTGGCACGAGCGGCGGGTGTGGGAATGCGGGTCGGCGACCAAGGATTGAAATCTGCGCAAGGTCTTTTCCGATAGCCGGTTCGGCTTTCGAAGTGTGCGCAAAGGGACGGCCCATGCTGGAAAAAAACGGCCTGGCAGCGCATAACGCGGCTGTTGTCGACGAGGCGATCATCTCGCGCCGTTCGGTGCGCGCCTTCCTGCCCGACATGGTCGATGACGAGACGATCCGAGCCATTCTTGGCGTCGCCGCGCGCGCGCCTTCGGGCACCAATATGCAGCCCTGGCGGGTCTATGTCGTCAAGGGCGAGGTCAAGCAGCAGATCACCGATGCCATCCTGAATTCCGGTATCCGGGCCGAAAAGGCCGATTGGGACGAGTATCGCTATTACCCCACCCAGTTCTTCGAGCCGTATCTCACCCGCCGCCGCGCCAACGGTTTCGGGCTCTATGGGGCACTCGGCATCGGCCGCCGCGAGGTCGACAAGATGCGCGCCCAGCACGACCGCAACTTCGTCTTCTTCGACGCGCCGGTCGGCATGATCTTCACCATCGACCGGCGGCTGAACCAGGGCTCGTGGATCGACTACGGAATGTTCCTGCAGAACATCATGGTGGCGGCGCGAGGCAGGGGCCTGCACACCTGCCCGCAGGCCGCCTTCGCGCCCTATCACCGGCAGATCCGGCCGGTGCTCAACATCCCCGACGAGGAGATCGTCGTCTGCGGCATGGCGCTCGGCCTCGAGGATACGTCGAAACCCGAAAACGACTTCCGCACCGACCGCGTGCCGCTGGAAGAGTGGGTGACGTTCAGCGGCTAGGCCTCGGCTACCGGGGCCTTATTCCACGTTCATCTGCGCGCCATGGCCGCTGACATGGGCGCCGTCCTGCGGTGTCAGTCTGAGATAGGCGATCAGCGCGCACAAAGTGATGACGCCCTCGACCACGAACAGGATGCGGAAATCGTTGGTCACCGCCGGCCTGCCGCCAGCCAGGAACGACAACAGCGCCGCCGCCAGGCCGACGCTGATCGCCACCCCCAACTGCCACAGTATGTAGTAGAGCGCGCTGAAGCGGGCGAGCTGGTCGGGCGCGATGTCGGAATAGGCGAGATTGCCGGTCGAAGCCCATTGCGCCGAGCGCAGGACACCGAAGGCGAAGATATAGGCAAGCACGATCCAGACGGGCGTTGTTGCCTCTATCAAGGCGAAGCCCGCAACCATGGCGGCAACGATCGGCGTGTTGACAACCAGCACACGGCGAAAGCCGAAGCGGTTGAGCAGGCGCGGCATGAACACACGCATGATCAGCGAGCCGATTGCGGCAACGAAAGTCAGCGATCCCGCCTGCACCGCGCTCATGCCAAAGCCGAGCTGGAACATCAGCGGCAGCAGGAAGACGACCGAGCTGAGGCCGATCGTGTCCAGTCCGCCGCCTGTGAGGAAGGAGATGCGAAAGGTGCGGATGCGCAGGAGTTTCAGGTCAAGCAAGGGGTTGCGGGCGCGCAGGCAGTGGAAGGAGGCAAGCGTCAGGATGACGATCGCCAGCGTCAGCTCGGCCGCGATCATGCTGCCGGCGGCGTCTTTCGCCGCAAGCGAATCCATGCCGAAGACCAGCAGGACCATGCCGCTGCCGACCAGCAGGAAGCCCGGGAAATCGAACGGCGTGCGCACCGGTTTGGTAACAGTCGGAAAGAGCGAGGCGGCAAGAACGGCCGCCGCCAGCGCGAACGGCACGTTGATGAAGAAGATCCAGCGCCAGGAGATATAAGTCGTCAGGGCGCCGCCGACCAGCGGGCCGACCAGCGGTCCGGACTGGCCGGCCAGCGAAATATACATGTTGATCTTCAGCGTGCGGCTGCGCGGGAAGGTCGACAGGATGACGACCTGGCCGAGCGTCCCCATCAAGGCGCCGCCGAAGCCTTGCAGCGCGCGGGCGCCGACCAGCGTCCAGATGTCGTTGGACAGGCCGCACAGCGCCGATGACGCGGCGAACACCAGCAAGGCGAAGCAGTAGACATTGCGCAGGCCGAAGCGGTCGGCGGCCCAGCCGCCGAGCGGCATCGAGATGATCAGGCTGGCGACATAGACGGTGATCAACAGGCCGAGCTGGCTCGGCGGCCGGCCGAGGCTGTCGCTGATGCCGGGCAGGGCGGTGACCACGACATTCTGGTCGAGGCTGGTCATGAACACGCCGCAGGCGACCGTGAGCGGCAGCAGGAGCAAGGCTCTGGCCGACACATCGGCGCAATCCGTGGCGCCGGCGGATAGTTCTGCGGTCATGGGGATGTTCGAACCAAACGACGATGCCGACTCTGAGACGGGATCTTTTTAATCCCCTGGGCCGGTTGGGCCACGTTCCCCACCATGGGCTTCCATTGGAGCATTCTCTAGCGGCAGAACCGGCTGGCCTTGAGGCCAGAACGGCTTTTGGCCCTACTGAACCTCGTAGCCGACCTCCTCGCTGGCATGGCAGAGCGCCTTCCAGAACGATCGGGCGAAGGAGCGGAAGACATAGATGTCGAACTGGTCGGCGCCGGTGCGCTGGATCTGCGCAAAGACGTCGTGATGGGTGGTCGAACGGCCGGAGCCTGTGGGGAAGGCGGGCAGGGCGAAGTCGATGGCGAAGAATTTCGCCAGCACCCATTCGGCCTTAGGGCCGGCGATGCGGATAGCGGTGCGGCCATGCGACAGGTCGGTGATCGTGCCGATTGCCGGGGTTACGTCCCCAGCAAAACTCGCCGCCAGGCCCTCGGCCTCGTCGACGACTGTGAATTTTCCAGGCGCGAAACCGAACACGGCCTTGCCGTCCTTGGCGAGACCGCCGCCGGCGCCATCGGGCAAATCGAGGCCGGTGACCTTGCCGATCACGTCGATCAGTTGCTTTTCCGCGCCCGGCCACGCGGCCAGCTGCAGGATCGAGCCCGGCCGGGTCTCGGTCAGGATGACATCGACGCCATGCTCGAAATTGCCGTGCGAACCCGGATGGGACACCGGCTCGAGCGGCGAGAGGCGCTCGGGTGATTGGCGTTCGGGTGATTGGCGCTCAGCCATGCATGCGGCTCCCGTCCGGGTCGTAGAAATGGTTGGAGACGATCTCGACCGGCCCGAACCGCTTGCGCAGCGGATCGGAGACGAATGCCCGGGTGCCATGGCGCGCCTTGCCGCCCTCGACCAAAGCCAGCGCGATGTGCTTGCCCAGCGCCGGCGAGTAGCAGCAGGCGGTGATATGGCCGATGGAGTCGTGCGGATTGGCTTCGTCCAGTTCCTCGACGAGGTGGGCTCCGCCATTGAACGGCCGATTGTCGAGCGAGACTAGGCCGACCAGCTGCAGCCGCTCGGGCGCGATCAGGCCTTCGCGGTCCATCATCGCCGAGCCGATGAACGGCTTCTTCTTCGACAGCATCCAGTCGAGATGCAGGTCGCGCGCCGTAGTGCGCCCGTCGATCTCCGCGCCGGTGACATGGCCCTTTTCGATGCGCATCGTGCCCAACGCCTCCAGCCCGTAGGTGACCAGGCCGAACGGCTTGCCGGCTTCGATAAGGGCTTCCCAGACATGGGTGCCGTAGCCGGCGCCGCAATAGACCTCGAAGGCCATTTCTCCGGAGAAGGACAGCCGGCAAATCATCACCGGCACGCCTGATATCTCGCCGCGCACGATGCCCATGAACGGCAGGGCTGTGTTGTCGACCGCGGTGCCGGTGACACAGGCGGCGAGGATGGCCCGCGCCTTCGGCCCGCCGATGGCCGCGCCCGCCCATTCGTCGGTTACCGAGGTGACGTGCACTTTGAGCTCCGGCCAGATGACGTCGAGGAAATATTCCAGATGCTGCATCACCTTGCCGGCGTTGGCCGTGGTGGTCGTCATCAGGAAATCCTGTTCGCCGAGCCGCCATGTGGTGCCGTCGTCGAAGGCCAGCCCGTCCTCGCGCAGCATCAGGCCGTAGCGGGCCTTGCCGACGGGGAGGGTGGAAAACATGTTGGTGTAGACCCGGTCGAGGAATTCGCCCGCATCCGGCCCCTGAACGGCGATCTTGCCCAGCGTCGAGACGTCGACGATGCCGGCGCTTTCGCGCGTCGCCCTGGCTTCACGGACATAGGCCTGCTCGACCGTCTCGCCGGCAAGGCCGTAGATCATTGGTCGATACCAGAGGCCAGCGGAATACATCGTTGCGCCATTGGCGAGGTGCCAGTCATGCATGGGCGTCAGGCGCTCGGGTTTCAGATCGCCGAAGCGTTCGGCGGCAAGCGAGCCGATCGACACCGCGGAATAGGGCGGGCGGAAGCGCGTCGTTCCGACTTCGGGGATCGGTTTGCCCAACGCCTCGGCCATGATGGCGAGGCCCGGAACGTTGGAGTTCTTGCCCTGGTCGGTCGCCATGCCGAGCGTGGTGTAGCGCTTCAGATGCTCGACGGAGACAAAACCTTCGCGATGCGCCAGCCGCACGTCTTCGGCAGTCACGTCATGCTGGAAGTCGACGAAGCTTTTTCCCTTGGCTTTGATCTCGAACACCGGCGCCGGATCGGGGTTTCCCGGGGCTGCTTCGACATCCGGCAAAGCTGCCGGCGCAGCCGCTCCGCCCGCGGCGGACAGGCCGGCTGCACGGCCCTCAGTGATGGCTTCGACGGTCGAAAAGCTGCCGTTGAAAGCGCCGGCGCCAATCCATTGCCGAGTCGGTTTCGGCGGCAGGAAGGCCTGGCGGGCAGGGTTCCATTCGGCTCTGGCACCGGCCTGGCTGGCGAGATGGATGGTCGGCGACCAGCCACCCGACATCAGCAGGCAATCGGCGTGGATGCTGCGGGCGTCACCGCTGAGCGCGCCCGAGGTCATGTCGAAGCGCTGCACCTTGAGGCCGGAGAGCGCCTTGCCGCCTTCGGTGGCGACCACGGCATGGCCGGAGAGGATTTCGGCTTCGGCCTCGGTGGCGAGGCTGCGCATTTCGGCCGAAAGCTCGGGGCGCACATCGACGATGGCGACAATAGCCGCCCCGGCCTTCCTCAGCGCCAGCGCCGAGCGATAGGCGCTGTCATTGTTGGTGAACAGCGCGATCCTGTCGCCGGGCAGCACGCCATAATCGTTAGCATAGCGCTCGGCGGCATGCGCCAGCATGACGCCCGGCCGGTCATTGCCGGGGAACACAAGCGGCCGCTCGAAAGAGCCGGTGGCCAGCACCACCGTCTTGGCGCGGATCGCCCAGTAGCGATGGCGCGGCTCGCCCTTGCCGGGCGTTTCCTTGTGGTCGGTGACGCGCTCGAGCGCGGCTAGCGTGTTGCCGTCGTAATAGCCCCACACCGTGGTGCGCGGCAGCAGGCGGACCGTGTCATGGCCTTCGAGCTGGCTGACGGCGCGCGCCGCCCAGTCGGCGGCCGGCGCGCCGTCGAT
>NZ_AYVK01000021.1:0-89942 GCF_000503155.1 Mesorhizobium sp. LSJC285A00 | reverse complement strand
ACCAACCAGCAGGTGACGCAGAACACGACGGCCATCGCCGCCAACACCGCCGACATCACCAATCTCGGCAACACGATCAACAGCATCAGCACCGGTGGCGGCATCAAGTATTTCCACGCCAATTCGACGGCGGCGGACTCGTCCGCAACGGGCACGGACTCCGTTGCTATCGGACCAGTCGCGACCGCGACGGGGACAAACGCCATCGCGGCCGGCACCAATTCGAGCGCCTCCGACGCCAACGCCTCGGCCTTCGGCAGCGGCGCCGTCGCATCGGCGCTTGACGCAACGGCGATGGGATACATCTCCAAGGCCTCGGGCCAATACAGCACCGCCGTCGGTGCCAACGCCAATGCCACAGCCACGTCCAGCACCGCGATCGGCCAGAACGCGTTTGCAACCGCCTTTCAAGCGACCGCTCTCGGCGTAGGAGCGAATGCCGGCGCCCAGAATGCAATCGCGCTGGGCGCCCTCGCGAACGCCAGCAACGCCGGCGACGTGGCGCTCGGCTCGGGCTCGGTAACCGCCGCGGCGGTCGGCACCGCCGGCACGACGATCGGCGGCGTCCCCTACAACTTCCCCGGCACNGGCGGCGTCGCCTACAACTTCGCCGGCACGACGCCGGCAAGCACCGTCAGCGTCGGCGCGGTCGGCGCGGAACGCACCATCACCAATGTCGCGGCGGGCCGGCTCAGCAATTCGTCGACCGACGCGATCAACGGCTCGCAGCTCTTCGCCACCAACCAGCAGGTGACGCAGAATACGACCGACATCGCCGCCAACACCGCCGACATCACCAATCTCGGCAACACGATCAACAGCATCAGCACGGGCGGCGGCATCAAGTATTTCCACGCCAATTCGACGCTGGCGGATTCGCAGGCGCTGGGGACGGATTCCGTTGCCATCGGCCCGAATGCTGTGGCCAACAATGCCGGCGACGTGGCGATCGGCGCGAATGCGGTGTCGACCGCGACCACGGCGGTCGGCGGCACCACGATCGGCGGCGTTGCCTACACCTTCGCCGGCGCGACGCCCGCGGGTGCATTCTCGGTCGGCTCGGTGGGCGCCGAACGCCAGATCCAGAACGTCGCGGCCGGGCAGTTGAGCAACTCCTCGACCGATGCGGTCAACGGCTCGCAGCTGTTTGCGACCAACCAGCAGGTGACGCAGAACACCACCGATATCGCTGCCAATACTGCTGACATCACCAATCTCGGCAATTCGATCAGCAATATTACCGGCGACACCTCGCTGGCCTACACCGACGCCAATGGCGACGGCATCCGCTATGTGCGCACCAACGACAGGACGCTTGCCGTCGCGGACTCCTTCGCGCAAGGGATCGGCTCTTCCGCCCTGGGCTACCAGGCGACCGCGAGCGCCGACAATGCGCTGGCGCTCGGCCGCGACACCCAGGCCAGCGTCATCGGCGGCGTGGCGCTCGGCGCCGGCTCGGTTTCGGATCGGGCGGTCGCACCCGTATCGGGATCGATCCTCTCGGGCACCGGCCTCATTCCCTACAACACCGCGGACATGAGCCTGCTCGGCGCCGTCTCGGTCGGCACCTCCACCTCCTATCGCCAGATCATCAACGTGGCCGACGGCACGCAGGACCAGGACGCGGTCACGCTTCGCCAGTTGAAGGGCGCGCTGAGCTCGTTCGCGGTGACGGGGAGCCTGTACTTCCACGCCAATTCGACGGCCGCGGATTCGCTTGCGGTCGGCGTCGATTCGGTTGCGGTCGGTCCGCGCACCACCGTCAATGGCGACAATGGCATCGGCATCGGCAATGGCGCCATCGTGCAGCAGACGGCGCCGGGAGGCATTGCGATCGGCCAGAACTCGACCGTCAACCAGGCCGACAGTATCGCCCTCGGCACCAACGCGACCACCAACGGAGCGCAGGCGGTGGCGCTCGGCGCCGGCGCAAAGGCCAACGAGCCGGGCAGCGTCGCGCTCGGCGCGGGCTCGACGACGGCGGCGGCGGTCGCCACCACCGGCACCACGATCAACGGCGTTGCCTATACTTTCGCCGGAGCAGCTCCGACGAGCACGGTCAGCGTCGGCACCGTCGGCAACGAGCGCACCGTCACCAATGTCGCGGCGGGCCGGATCAGCGGCACCTCCACCGACGCCATCAACGGCAGCCAGCTCTTCGCCACCAACCAGGCGGTCGAAGCCATGCAGGGTAGCGTCGGCGACCTCAACCAGTTCGCCGTCCAGTACGACAAGGACGGGAACGGCAACAAGTCCAACTCGATTACCCTTGCCGGCGGCGACCCGAACACGCCGGTCGTCATCCACAATGTCGGGGCGGGCGTTGCAAACACCGATGCCGTCAATGTTCAGCAGTTCAACAGCGGGTTAGCACTCAACCTGGACAATTCGAAGAACTACACCAACCAGGTGGCGGCCACCACGCTGCAGCAAGCCAATGCGTATGCGGACTCCAAACTCAGCCAGCTCAACATGGACATGGGAGAGGTCAGGGGCGAGGCGCGCCAGGCTGCGGCAATCGGCTTGGCGGCCGGCTCGCTGCGCTACGACGATCGTCCCGGCAAGCTGAGCGTGGCCGCCGGCGGAGGCTATTGGCGCGGTGAAGGCGCCCTGGCCTTCGGCGCCGGCTACACCAGCGAGGAAGGACGTGTTCGAGCGAACCTGTCCGGTACGACGGCAGGCGGACACTGGGGTGTCGGCGCGGGCGTCAGTCTTACGCTGAACTAGAGCCCGGCCATGATCAGGCAGGCAGTCCTTGCTGTCGCGATATCCATGACGTCAATGCTCCTGTCCGGCCCGTTAGCGGCCGGGCAGGAAGCGATCCCTTCCGGCTACAGGGTAAAACCTTCCGACGTAGCGATCCCTGCGGATGCGAAGCTTGGCGAGTATCAACGGACCACCCGTCCGTTCGAGAACTGGACGCTGATCTGCGACGAGAACCTGAAGGCGCGCCAAAAGGTCTGCAATGTCACCCAGATCATCGAGGACCAGGCAGGACAGGTTGCGTTCAGCTGGTCGCTTGCCGCCACCAAGGAAGGCAACCCCTACATGATCTTGCGCGCCCCGCCGATCGCCAAGAGCGACGCTCCTGTCTCGCTGACGTTCGAGGGGCGCAAGGAGCCGATAAAAATTCAACTCGACGGATGCAATCAGGCCGTCTGCGTCGGCATGCTGCCGGTTGGTCCGATCATGCGCGAACAGATTTCGAAGGCCGCGGCATCCGTCATCTCCTTTCCGACCACGGATGGCAGAACGATCAACGTAACCGCGACCCTCAAGGGCTTGGCCGCGGCCGTTGCGGCGATCAATTGACGAGGCAATCGCGATGAACCAGCAATCGATCCATGACCGGATAATGGCCCGCAACCAGGGAAAGGATGCTGTCCGGGTCGGCATCGAAGACCGGAGCAGACCGCAACGAAACCGCGCGAGGACCGCTGTCTTCTCGTTGCTCGCCATTGCCGTCGTCGCCACGGCCGGCTTCGCGGCCATGCGCTACGACCTGCTCCACAATTTATTGCCGCAGCCGGCGGTCGCGGAGACCAACCAGCCCAATCCGGCCCTGGCCGAGACGCCATTTCTGCAACACGCCAAAGAGGCAGGCTTGCAGTCTTGTTCCAACATTTTCCCAGCCCTTGGGCAGATGCTGACAACCGGCACGACGTACAGCGTCCAGTCGATCTGGAACAACGAGGCCCCCGACAAACACCTCATGGAAGCCCTGGTCGGCATGAACTACGCCACACAGGGCTACAGCGGCCCGGCGGCAGGCCTGGTGTTCGCGGCACCCACCGCAACCGTTTGCGAAGGTACGATGGTCAGGGTGGCGCCATTCGCGGCCAATTGCGCCGATGTTCCGGCCCTGCTTCCGAAAGACAGCAAGCTTGCCAACAATCTTGGACAAATCAGCGTCTACGAACTGGCCAATGGAGGGGGCAACGCGATGCTGCTGCCAACCGGCAACAGCTGCGTCGTCATTTCCGTGGCCTCGGCAGCAGGAAAACAAGGAGGCGTACAATGAGGGTTAATTCCGCTATTGCGGCGGTCGGCATGCTGTTGCTTTGCGCCGGGCGGCTGGGCGCGGCGGACCTCGCCCCGGCGGCGGACGTGCCCGAGCCGCCGGCCCAGGAGGAGAGAGGCATCTGGGCGGCGATCGCCTATTCGAGCCCCGACGAGAAGCACGGCTTCTTTTGGGGCGCCGACAAGCGGCAGGAGGCGATGGACATCGCGCTGAAGCATTGCCAGAACGCCGGCGGCGGCAGCTGCGCCGTGGTCAGCGTATTCCGCAATCATCGCCATTGGCATGATGACGACAATACCGGCTTTCCCTACAAGCATTGCGGCGCCCTCGCCGTAGGCGAGAAGCCGGAAGGTCGGCTGACCAGTTGGGGCGCCGAGACGGCGCAAACACGCCGGGATGCCGAAGACCTGACACTGCAGGCGTGCGAGCGGAACGGACAAAAATGCAAGATCCGCGAGTGGGTGTGCACATGACGCATCAGAGCGAAGCAGCGGAACGCCAATCGAGGCGCATGCTTGCACTCAGCGTAGCGCCGTGCTCAAGCGGGGTCAGCCCTTTGCCGTGATGCGCATCGACGGTATGCGACACCGGCTCGAAGCAGAAGAAATCGGCATCCTGCGACGGCGAATAGAGGATGAAGACGTCGAGCAATGGCGAGGCGGTGAGCGAGATGGCGATCCTGTCCTCGGGCCGGGTGATCCTGGCGCGGCGGTCCCAGCCGTCGAAGGCGTTGTTGACCCAGCTTCGCGGCAACAGGGAGGCGTTCGAGAAATTCCACGCGGGGTAATCGGCCACCGGCGCCACGCCGACCGGCAGATGATGCTTGTCCTCCAGCCAGACCCGCGCCGCCTTCGCCTTGAGCGTCGTTCCGGCGCTGCGCGGGAACCAGGGATGAAAGCCGAGCCCGTAAGGCAGGCGAATGCCGGTGCGATTCTCCACGGTGAGCGTGGCGTCCAAGGCTCCGTCATGCAGCGCATAGGCGACCCGCGCCGTATATCGGTAGGGGCCGATTTCACCGGCGTCGAGGACCAGTTCCGCCTCGGTGGCGCTGTGGCTGGCAATCCGCCACTCCCTCTGGAAGCCGTCGCCATGGATTGGAAAGGCCTCCCCCGGCACGTTCGGCTCGATCGCATGGAAGCGGCCGTCGAAGGCGAAACCGCCGCCTGAGATGCGGTTCGACCAGGGAACCAGAAGCTGGCAGCCGGAGGCGCCGGTGCCATCGTCGGGGCGGAGCAGCGGCACCGTTGCGCCGCCGACCAGTGCATCGAAGCGGGCGATCGCCGCGCCCTTTTGCGGCGCCAGGACCAGACGGGCGCGGTCGTCGCGCAGTTCCGGGAGGCCGGCCATCCCTTACCAACCGCCGTCGATGGCGATATTTTGGCCGCTGATCATGTCCGAGGCGGGCTGGCCGACACTTTTCACCGCCCCCTGGACAGGCTGCCCAGAATCCCGCGCACGATCGCGCGGCCGACCGACGAGCCGACCGAACGCACGACAGCCTTGATCGCGGCTTCGGCCACCGTCTGGCGGTTGGACGGCCTTGGCGCAGGGGGCCGGCGACCGCCTGATTGCTGCGGCGGCGAATCGTCATTGCCGAAGCCGGGGATGGTCCAGCGTGAGCGGCCGCTGTCGGCCGGCTGTGCCTGTTCTTCCGCCTCCTGCGCGCCCACGGCTTTCTTCTGCAGCATCTCGAAGGCCGATTCGCGGTCGATGGTCTGGTCGTACTGGCCCGCGACCGGGCTCTGGTCGATCAGCTTGCGGCGCTCGTCCGCCGTGATCGGGCCAAGCCTGGACGACGGCGGCCGGATCAATGTCCGCTGCACCATGGACGGCACGCCCTTGGCTTCCAGCGTCGAGACCAGCGCCTCGCCGGTGCCGAGCTGGGTGATGGCGGTGGCGCAGTCGAAATCGGGATTGGGCCGGAAGGTGTCGGCGGCGGTCTTGACCGCCTGCTGCTCACGCGGCGTATAGGCGCGCAGCGCGTGCTGGACACGATTACCGAGCTGGGCGAGAACCTTTTCAGGGATATCCAAGGGGTTCTGCGTGACGAAATAGACGCCGACGCCTTTCGAGCGGATCAAGCGAACCACCTGCTCGACGCGGTCGATCAGCACCTTCGGCGCTTCGTCGAAAAGCAGATGCGCCTCGTCGAAGAAGAACACCAGCTTCGGCCTGTCGGGATCGCCAACCTCGGGCAATTCCTCAAACAGCTCCGACATCAGCCAGAGCAGGAAGGTGGCGTAGAGCCTGGGGTTCATCATCAGTCTGTCGGCGGCAAGCACGCTGATGGCGCCACGGCCGTCGCGGGTAGTGCGCATGATGTCGGCGATGCGCAAGGCCGGTTCGCCGAAGAAATGCGCCGCGCCCTGCTGTTCCAGCACCAGAAGCGTGCGCTGGATTGCGCCGACCGACGGCTTGGTGACATTGCCGTAGCGCGAGCTGATCTCGTCGGCGCGCTCGGCGATGTTGGCCAGCAGCGCCTGCAGATCCTTCATGTCGAGCAGCAGCAGGCCATCCTCATCGGCGATGCGGAAGGCGATGTTCATGATGCCTTCCTGCGCTTCGGAGAGGTTCATCAGCCGCGACAGAAGCAGCGGCCCCATTTCCGAGACGGTGGCGCGGATCGGGTGACCCTGCTCGCCGAACAGATCCCAGAAGATGACCGGGAATTCCTGGAAATCATAGGGATCGAGCTTGACCTGCTCGGCCCGCTTGACCAGGAAATCCTGCGCCTTGCCCATCATGGCGATGCCGGACAGGTCGCCCTTGATATCGGCGCAGAACACAGGCACGCCGGCATTGGAAAACCCCTCGGCCAGGATCTGCAGGCTAACCGTCTTGCCGGTGCCGGTGGCGCCGGTGATCAGGCCATGGCGGTTGCCATATTGCAGCAAGAGCTGTTCGGCGCGCTGATAGCTGTCGTCGGGCTTGCGGCTGGCGCCGAGGAAAATGCTGGTGTCGTCAGCCATATGGCCATGTCTCCGCAAACTGATGTGTTAAAAGCCTGTGGCCGTGCCGCAGGGTATAGTCAGGCCATTGCGCAGCGACAATGCTATTCTCCAATTGGGCTATCCATCCAGTTGGCTATTCATCCAGATTGGGCCAATCGTCTAAATTGAACCAATCCTCCAAATCGGTTTTTTGGAGCTTGCGGATTTTGCCGCTGTTTGGCAATCGTTCATGGTTCGTCCACGCAGGCTGCCCTATGTCAGGGAAGCGAATCCCAACCGCGCAAGCGCATTGCATTGCGATATCTGGCAGGGAACCGTAGACTGGACGGCTGACGCTGGTGCGGCCGCATAAAAACGAGGAGCATGGATGGGCGCCGGAGCCTTGACCAGGAGTGTCGAACCCGCTGACGTCGAGCGCCAGCGTTGGCTGGCCTTGGCCGAAAAGGCGCTCGCCGGCGCCTCCTTCGAGGAAAAACTAGTCTCGCATACCGACGATCAGATTCGCATCGAACCGCTCTACGATCGCGCCGGCGGCGCCGAGCCGCTTGTGCGCGCCAACCCCAAATTTCCCTGGATTGTCAGCCAGCGCATTGACGATCCCGATATCGGCCGCGCCAAGGCGCAGGCCCTGGACGATGTGGCACAAGGCGCGACGGGATTGTCGCTTGTCTTCGAAGGTGCTCCGAATGCGTTCGGCTATGGCCTGCCGAGGACGGCGCAGGCGCTGGAGACGGTGCTGGACGGCGTACCGCTAAACCGCACGCAGATCCGCATCGACGCCCATCCCTGGAGCCGTGCCGTTGCCGACTGGCTGGTGGCGTTCCTGAGCAAGCGCCGCTCCGACCCGGCAAAGCTGAACCTCTCCTTCGGCATCGACCCGGCGGCAATCTTTGCCGGAACCGGCCGGCTGCGCATGTCGATCGAGGCGTTGCAGGCATCGATGCCGCAATCACTGGCGCATTTCTTCTCGCTGGGCGTGCCGGGTGTGCTGCTGGAGGCGGATGGGCGAGTGTTCCACAATGCCGGCGCCACGGAGGCGCAGGAACTCGGCACCATGCTCGCTTCCGCCGTCTCCTACCTCAGGATGTTCGAGGATGCGCGCCAGCCGCTTGTCTATGCCGCTCCCCATATCGGCTTTGCGCTGAGCGTCGACCAGGACCAGTTCCTGTCGATGGCCAAGGTCCGGGCGTTGCGCAGGCTGTGGGCGCGCATCCAGGAAACCTGTTCCATCCCGGCATCGACAGCCAACATCCATGCCGAGACGTCGTTCCGCATGATGACGGCGGCGGATGCCGAAACCAACATCCTGCGCACCACCATCGCAAGCTTTGCAGCGGCAGCAGGCGGCGCGGACTCAATCTCCATCCTGCCACACACCATCGCCCTCGGGCTGCCGGCCGGCTTTGCCCGCCGCATCGCCCGCAATGCGCAGTTGATCATGGCCAATGAAAGCCATATCGACCATGTCGCCGACCCAGCATTTGGGTCGGGCGCAGTCGAGGCGCTGACCCTGGGCCTGTGCGAAGCGGCGTGGGAAGAGTTCCAGCGGATCGAAGCGGAAGGCAGCGTTCTGGCAAGCCTGCAGCAAGGGCATATCCAGAAGCGCGTGAAGGCAGCATCCGAGCGCCGCGCCGAGGCCTACCGGTCGGGTGAACGGGCAATCATCGGCACCACGCTTTACCCGCTGAAAAACGATGCCCCGATCGAGACGCTGGCGGCTGAGCGGCGGCCGCCTTTCACAGAGGGCGTGGCGGTGTGCGAGGCGCTGTTTCCCGTCCGCATCGACCAGGCAATCGGAGCCGCACAGTGATCCCGGATTTCAGCCATATTGGCTGGTCGGCGCCACGGCGAGCGCCGGTCGAGGTCAAGGGCCAGCGGCTGACGCCGGAAGGCATTGCCGTCAAGCATCTCTACAGCCAGGGCGATCTCAAGGGGCTGCCGCATCTCGACACCTATCCGGGAATGCCGCCCTTCGTGCGCGGTCCCTATCCGACCATGTATGTCCAGCAGCCGTGGACGATCCGGCAATATGCCGGCTTCTCGACGGCCGAGGAATCCAACGCCTTCTACCGGCGCAATCTCGCCGCCGGCCAAAAGGGCCTTTCGGTCGCTTTCGATCTGCCCACCCATCGCGGCTATGACAGCGACCATCCGCGCGTATCAGGCGATGTCGGCATGGCGGGCGTGGCCATCGATTCCATCCTCGACATGCGCCAGCTGTTCGACGGCATCCCGCTCGACGAAATGACGGTGTCGATGACCATGAACGGCGCGGTGCTGCCGATCATGGCGCTCTATATCGTTGCGGCCGAAGAACAAGGAGTTGCGCAGAAGGATCTCGCCGGCACCATTCAGAACGACATTCTGAAGGAGTTCATGGTCCGCAACACCTACATCTATCCGCCGAAGCCCTCGATGCGGATCGTGTCTGACATCTTCTCCTATACCTCCCAGCACATGCCGAAGTTCAATTCGATCTCGATCTCCGGCTATCACATGCAGGAGGCCGGCGCGACCGCGGACCTGGAGCTCGCCTACACCATCGCCGACGGCATCGAATATGCCCGCGCCGGCGTCGCCGCCGGGCTCGACATCGACCGTTTTGCCCCGCGGCTTTCCTTCTTCTGGGCGGTCGGCATGAACTTCTTCATGGAGATCGCCAAGCTCCGCGCGGCGCGCCTGTTGTGGGCGACCCTGATGCAGAAGAATTTTGCACCGAACGACGAACGCTCGCTGTCGCTGCGCACCCATTGCCAGACCTCCGGCTGGTCGCTGACGGCGCAGGACCCCTACAACAACATCACCCGCACCATGATCGAGGCGATGGCGGCGACGCAGGGACATACCCAGTCGCTGCACACCAACTCCTTCGACGAGGCGATGGCGCTGCCGACCGACCACTCGGCGCGCATCGCCCGCAACACGCAGTTGATCCTGCAGAAGGAATCCGGCACCACCTGCATCATCGATCCGTGGGGCGGCTCGGCCTATATCGAACGGCTGACGCACGATCTGGCGGCGCGTGCGCTCGCCCATATCGAAGAGGTCGAGGCGCTTGGCGGCATGGCGGCAGCAACCGAACAGGGCATTCCAAAACTTCGCATCGAGGAAGCGGCGGCGCGCACGCAGGCGCGTATCGATTCCGGCGAGCAGATACTGGTTGGCGTAAACGCGCATCGCCCCGAGAACGAAATCGACGTCGACGTGCTGAAGATCGACAATGCCGAGGTCAAGGCCCGGCAATTGTCGAAGCTGCAGAACCTGAAAGGCACGCGCAATGTCGGCGCGGTCGAGAGCGCGCTCGATGCGCTGACCCGCGCTGCGCAGGGTAACGAAAACCTGCTGGAATTTGCCATCCGCGCCGCGCGCGCCAATGCCACGGTCGGCGAGATCTCGCTGGCGCTCGAAAAGGTCTTTGGCCGTCACGTCGCCTCGGTGCAAACGATCTCCGGCGTTTATCGCAATGCGCTTGGCGACAATCTGACGGTCGACCGATTGCTGGAGAAGCTCGAAGCTTTCGAGAAGAAGTCCGGCGGCAAGCCGCGCATCCTGGTCGCAAAGATGGGACAGGACGGCCACGACCGTGGCCAGAAGGTGATCGCCACGGCCTTCGCCGATCTCGGCTTCGACGTGACGGTCGGCGCGATGTTCCAGACACCCGACGAGATCGCCAGGCTGGCGGTGGCGCAGGACGTCCATGTCATCGGCGCCTCATCGCTGGCGGCGGGGCACCTGACGCTGATCCCCGAACTACGCGACGCGCTGAAGAAGCTCGGCCGCAGCGACATGCTGATCGTCGCCGGCGGCGTCATCCCGCCGCAGGATTACGGCGCAGTGCTGGAAGCGGGTGCCGCGGAAATCTTCCCGCCAGGGACGGTTATCCCGGAGGCTGCGGATCGGTTGCTGGACCGGCTGCTGGCGGGCTGATTGAAACAGTTGCACTGCTTATCAAAGTTGCGTTGCAATATCGGGCGCAACCTATGGTATAGCTATGAACACCATCATTCACGGACTTGAGGACGGATCGGGCGTTGTAATCCTGCCGCGGGAAACGCTCGACAGCTTGGGCCTGCAGGTGGGCGATGAACTCCAGATCATCGAAACCGACGACGGCATCATCCTAAGGCCGGTGCCGTGTGACGACGTCGAACGGCAAATGCGTGCTGCTCGCGATGTCATGGACAAGTATGAGCCCGCGTTGCGAAAGCTGGCTGTGCAAATAGGGTGAGCTGGCGTCAGGCGTCCGACAGCTTGACGATTTCCCATTCCTTGCCGTTGACGCTTGCGACGTCGCCGACCTTCTTGCCGAACAGCGCCACGGCCATTGGCGAGACGTGTGAGATGCTGCCCTTTGAGGGGTCGGCCTCGTCCTCGCCGACGATCTTCCAGTGCACTTTCTTGCCGTCATCGCTTTCCAGCGTGACACCCATGCCGAAGCGCACCTGGTCGCTGCCCGGTTCCGGCACGGAAAGCTCGGCGCTTTCGCGGCGCGCTGTCCAGTAGCGCAGGTCGCGCGAGACGACGGCAATGCGCTCGCGATCGGCTTTTCGCTCGGCTTTCGCCAAGATGTCGCGCAGATCGGCCAGATTGTCCTCGATCATCGCCAGGCCGCGCTCCGTCACCAGATTGCGGTGTTGGCTGATCGGCCGCTCGCCGATGCCGGCAATGGCGTTTTCGCTGTCTTCCTCGCGGGTAAAAGCCCTGCTCATCGGATAAACTTAGGCCCGCTTCGGCGACTGTACAAGCCACTTGCCGGACCCGGTCATTGGCCGGACTATCGCCGAGCGGAGACCTATGCGGCTGGCCCAATTCCTGCGAAGAACCATTTCATCGCAGGGATCTGTGCCGATGTTGAACAGACGAACGCTTCTCAAGGGGACTGTCGGCTTTGCGGTGCTCGGCGTTTCGCTGGACAACGCCTTGGCGAAGACGGCAGCGCTTGGCTCGATCAACGCCGCCGAGGTCGGCGTGGAGCCGGACGCACCGGACGACCAGAGCAAGGCCTTTGCCAGGATGCTAGCCGAGGCAAGCCAGCGCAATGCGCCGGTGTTCCTGCCGCCGGGCACCTATGTCGTGTCCAACCTGACCCTGCCCGCCCGCGTCAGGCTTTCGGGCGTGCCGGGCGCCTCGCGCATCCTCTATGGCGGCAATGGCCATTTGCTGACGGCCGAACAGGCCGAGCATATAGAGTTCACCGCATTGGTCTTCGACGGCGCCAACGGCGGGTTGGCCGACGATGCGCAAGGCCTGCTCGACCTGCGCCGCGTCGCCCATCTCGTCATCGACAATTGCACGATCACCGGCAGCGGCAAGCATGGGCTGGCGCTGGAGCATGCGTCGGGCCGCGTCGAGCGCTCCGAGATTTCGGGGGCTGCGGACGCCGGCATCTACTCCGTCGAGGCCGCTGGCCTGGCGATATCCGACAACACCGTATCTGACTGTGGCAATGGCGGCATTCTTGTGCATCGCTGGCAGCAGGCCGAGGACGGCACGATCGTCAGCGGCAACCGCGTGCAGCGGATCGGCGCGCGCAGCGGCGGCACCGGGCAGAACGGCAATGGCATCAACGCATTCCGTGCCGGCAATGTCTCCGTCACCGGCAACATCGTCTCTGACTGCGCCTTCTCGGCGATCCGCGCCAACAGTTCCAGCAATCTGCAGATGACCGGCAACACCTGCTCGCGGTCGGGCGAAACCGCGCTCTATTCCGAATTCTCCTTCGAAGGCGCCATCATCGGCAACAACATCGTCGATGGTGCCGCTAACGGCATCTCGATCGTCAATTTCAACGACGGCGGCCGTATGGGTGTCTGCTCAAACAACATCGTGCGCAACCTCTCGACCACCGGCCCCTACCCCGCCGACGCGCCGGGCTTCGGCGTCGGTATCAGCGTCGAGGCCGACACCACCGTCTCGGGCAATGTCATCGAGAACGCGCCGCTCTACGGCATGCAGATCGGCTGGGGCGCTTATATGCGCAATGTTGTGGCTACGGGAAACATCATCCGTCAGGCCGGAACCGGCATCGCCGTCACTGTGGTAGAAGGCGCTGGAAACGCCATCATTTCCGACAACGTCATCGACGGCGCCAAGAACGGCGCCATCATCGGCCAGCGCTGGGCCGAACCGGCGACCGGCGACCTCGCGCGGTCAAGCGTAAGCGGCTATGCGCATCTGACGGTCGAGCGAAACAGGGTCAGCTGAGCGCCGTCGTCGGCCGCAGCGAGCCGACCTTGGCGCCGATGCGGCTTTCGATCGGCGGATTGGCCCGCTCCAGAAGGTTCGCCGCCAGTGCGCCGTCGGCGCTGAGAAGTTTTGCCAGCACAGTGGCAATCATCACCTCGGCGGCGCGGCCGGCGCCGTCATCACATTTTAGCGCGATGCCGAGGCCAAGCTCCGGAACGGCAGCGCAATAGACACCCTCGGCGCCCGTCTTGACGAATATGCGGCCGGGCGCGGCCTGCATCAGCGCCACATCCACTTTGCCGGTGCCGGCGACCAGGTAAGGCTCGGCCATACAGGCAGACAGCAGGCGTTTGGCCGCCTTGGCGCGCTCAGGGCCAAAGCTCCTGCCCGTCGCCATGCGGGCAAAGCCAAGGGCAAAACTTTTCAGCGGCACGGCATAGGTGGGGATCGAGCAGCCATCGGTTGCCCGGTGATCCGCATCGTGGGCAGCGCCGGTCACCGCCTGCATGGCGTCGCGCACCATCTCCTGCAAACCATGGCCTGCCTTGACGTAGCCTTGGTGGGCAATCCCTGAGTGCACGCAGGTGCAGAGAAATCCGGAATGCTTGCCCGAGCAATTGTTGTGCAGTGCGTTCGGCGAGACGCCTGTGCGGGCCAGTGCGATCGTCGCGTCGTGGCTCGACGGCCAATGCGCGCCGCATTCCAGCGCCGACTTGTCGAGCCCGGCCTTGGCCAGCATCGCCTGCGCCAGTTCGACATGCGTGGGTTCGCCCGAATGCGAAGCGCAGGCCAGCGCCAGTTCGCGGTCGCCCAAGCCGTACGCATCGGCAGCACCCGTTTCAACCAGCGGCAGCGCCTGGATCGCCTTGACCGCCGAGCGCGGAAACACCGGCCGCGCCGTATCGCCGATCTCCAGGACAGGCTTGCCGTCACCGTCGAAGATCGCGACAGCGCCGCGATGGGCGCTCTCGACGATCGCGCCGCGCAAGACTTCGACCAGAACCGGATTTGTCATCACCACCCCGAAATATACGGGCCGCTTCTACCTGATCCGGTCGAGGATGGAAACGTAGTTGGCGACGGCAGCGCCACCCATGTTGAAGATGCCGCCAAGCTTTGCGTCCGGCACCTGGATGCCGTCTGCTTCGCCGGTCAACTGCATGGCGGTCAGCACATGCATCGACACACCGGTGGCGCCGATCGGATGGCCCTTGGCCTTCAGCCCGCCCGAAGGATTGACCGGGAGCCTGCCGTCTTTTGCCGTCGTGCCGTCCAGCGCCAGCCTGGCGCCCTCGCCCGGCTTGGCCAGGCCCATCGCCTCATATTCGATGAGTTCGGCAATGGTGAAGCAGTCATGCGTCTCGACGAAGGAGAGGTCGTCGAGCGTCACGCCGGCCTTCTTCAAAGCCTGGTTCCAGGCCTGCGCGCAGCCTTCGAAAGACAGGATGTCGCGCTTCGACATCGGCAGGAAATCCTGGACATGCTCGTTGGCGCGGAAGGCGACGGCGCGGCGCATCTTCAGCGCCGTCGAGGTGTCGGTGAGCACAAGAGCGGCGGCGCCATCGGAAACCAGGGAGCAATCGGTGCGCTTCAGCGGACCGGCGACGAAGGGGTTCTTCTCGCTTTCCTGGCGGCAGAATTCGTAACCGAAATCCTTGCGCATCTGCGCGTACGGATTGTCGACGCCGTTCTTGTGGTTCTTGGCGGCGATCATCGCCAGCGCGTCCGACTGGTCGCCATAACGCTGGAAATAGGCCTGCGCGATCTTGCCGAAGACGCCAGCGAAACCGGCCGGCGTGTCGCCCTCCTCCGGCAGATAGGAAGCCTTGAGCAGGTTCTTGCCGATCTCGGGGCCGGGGGTCGTCGTCATCTGCTCGGCACCGACCACCAGCACGATGCGGGCGGCATTGGCGTCGATGGCGCGGATGCCTTGGCGGACCGCTGCCGAACCCGTGGCGCAGGCGTTCTCGACCCGCGTCGCCGGCTTGAAGCGCAGCCGGTCATCGGCCTGCAGCACCAGGCTGGCGGTAAAATCCTGAGGGGAGAAGCCGGCGTTGAAATGGCCGAGCACGATCTCGTCGACCTCATCCGGGCCAATGCCGGCATGGTCGAGCGCGTCGACCGCGACCTTTGTGATCAGGCCCTCGAGCGTCTCGCCTTCAAGCTTGCCGAAGCGCGAATGCGCCCAGCCGACGATGCATGCGGTCATGGCAACCTCCGTTCGCCGCAAGCCTAACATGTCATAGCGCGGCATCAGCCTCTAATATTGTTCAACAGTGAACCGTTTTCCAGTCCAAAGGATGGGCCAGGGCACATGATCGGTTGATCCGAGCGCGAGTTTTTTATTGATTGATCCGTCAATAAAAAATAATCTCTGTTTTGATCTGGATCTCCCCAATGCCGAAGGTCGGAATGGAACCGTTGCGCCGCAAGGCGCTCATCGACGCGACGATCTCGGCGATCGGCGAGCGCGGCTCGCTTGATGTGACCATGTCGGAGATCGCCGGACGGGCGGGCGTGTCGTCGGCCCTGGCCCACCACTATTTCGGCGCCAAGGACGAACTGCTGCTGGCAACGATGCGGCACATACTGGCCGAGCTGACCATCGACATGCGGCGCGCCCTGCAATCCGCCGGCTCGCCGCGCGAACGCGTCTCGGCGGTGGTCGCCGTCAACTTCTCCGACATCCAGTTCCGGCCGGAAACCATCGCGGCCTGGCTCGCCTTTTATGTCGAGGCCCAGAAATCATCGGCCTTGCGCCGGCTGCTCAGGGTCTATGCGCGGCGGCTGCATTCCAACCTGATGAGCGGACTGATCGGCATACTGCCGCGCAACGAAGCCGACCGCGCGGCGGAAGCGGTCGCGGCGATGATCGACGGGCTGTACATCAGGCGCGCGCTGAAGGACGGCGTGCCGGATGCTCAAACCGCGATCGCGCTGGTCGAAGATTATCTCGAAATCAAACTCGGCGGGCGACAGACACAGTGACAGCCTCAGTGATATCAAGGCGACCCAACATCCTGATCGTCATGGTCGATCAGCTCAACGGCACGCTGTTTGCGGACGGGCCGGCGGACTTCCTGCATGTGCCGCATCTCAAGGCGCTGGCCGCACGCTCGGCGCGCTTCGGCAACAACTACACGGCCTCGCCGCTTTGCGCGCCGGGCCGCGCCGCTTTCATGAGCGGGCAATTGCCGTCGCGCACCCAGGTCTATGACAACGCCGCCGAATTCGCTTCCTCGATCCCGACCTATGCGCATCATCTGCGCAGCGCCGGCTACTACACCTGCCTGTCGGGCAAGATGCATTTCGTCGGGCCGGACCAGTTGCACGGTTTCGAGGAGCGGCTGACCACCGACATCTATCCCGCCGATTTCGGCTGGACGCCGGATTACCGCAAGCCCGGCGAGCGCATCGACTGGTGGTATCACAATCTGGGCTCGGTCACCGGCGCCGGCGTTGCCGAGATCACCAACCAGATGGAGTATGACGACGAGGTCGCCTTCCACGCGGTGCAAAAACTCTACGATCTTGCCCGCACCTCCGAGGACGAGGCCAGCCGGCCCTGGTGCCTGACGGTTTCCTTCACCCACCCGCACGACCCCTATGTCGCACGGCGGCAATATTGGGATCTCTATGAAGACTGTCCGGCGCTTGAGCCGGAGGTGGGATTCATCCCCTATGCCCATCAGGACCCGCATTCGCAACGGCTTTACCGGGCCAGCGACTACGACAGTTTCAACATCACGCCGGAGCAGATCCGCCGCTCGCGGCGCGGCTACTACGCCAACATCTCCTATCTCGACGACAAGGTCGGCGAGTTGATGTCAGTGCTGGAGCGAACGCGCATGCTGGACGACACCATCATCCTGTTCTGCTCCGACCATGGCGACATGCTTGGCGAGCGCGGCCTGTGGTTCAAGATGAATTTTTTCGAGGGCTCGGCGCGAGTACCTTTGATGATCGCCGGCAAAGGCATTCCTGCAGGGCTGATCGAGGCGCCGGTCTCCAACCTCGACGTGACGCCGACGCTGTGCGATCTCGCCGGCATCGACATCTCCGCGATCGCACCGTGGACCGATGGCCAGTCGCTGCTGCCGTTGCTTGATGGCGGACAGCGCACCGCGCCGGTGCTGATGGAATATGCCGCCGAGGGCTCCAACGCGCCGTTGGTGGCGATCCGCGACGGCCGCTACAAATTCATCCATTGCGAGATCGACCCGCCGCTTCTGTTCGATCTCGAAGCCGATCCGCAAGAACGCACCAATCGTGCCACCGATCCGGCGCATGCCGATCTGGTGGCGGCCTTCACGGGAGCCGTGCGAGCGCGCTGGGACATGGCGGCATTCGATGCCGCGGTGCGCGTCAGCCAGGCGCGGCGCTGGGTGGTTTATCCCGCGCTGCGCAACGGCACGCATTACCCCTGGGAGTTCCAGCCGCTGCAGAAGGCGTCGGAACGCTACATGCGCAACCACATGAACCTCGACAATCTCGAGGAACAGAAACGCTTTCCGCGAGGCGAATGATGACAATTGTCCCCTCCCTCGAGCACCTCAGACAGGCCTATGCCGTGACGTCGAAGGCGACGCAGATCACGCCTTTGCTGGAATCGACAGCCTTGGCCAAGGAGACGGGTGCGGCCCGCGTCTTCATCAAACCGGAATCGCTGCAATGGGCGGGATCGTTCAAGGTGCGCGGGGCCTATTGGCGGTTGAAGCGGCTGTCGCCGGATGAGGCCATAAAAGGCGTCGTCGCCTACTCCTCCGGCAATTTCGCGCAAGGGTTGGCGGCTGCCGGCCAGGCGCTCGGCATTCCCGTCACCATCGTCATGCCGATCGACGCGCCGGCCGCCAAGCGCGATGCGACCGCAGGCTATGGCGCGCGCGTCGTGCTGACCGATCATGGCGAGCGCGCCCGTGAAGAGGTCGCAGCCGCCAAGGCCCGCGAGATTGCCGAGACCGAAGGGCTGGCGTTGCTGCATCCATTCGACGATCCGGAGATCGTTGCCGGCCAGGCCGGCGCCGGGCTCGAAGCGCTCGAACAATTCGAGGCAAAGGACGCCAGTGCCGAACTTCTGTTCTGCTCGGTCGGCGGCGGCGGACTGATCGGCGGCATGTCGCTCGCCTTCCACTATCTGTCGCCGGCAACCGAGATCATCGGCGTCGAGCCGGAAGGCTTCAACGGCATGGGTGCATCGCTAGCGCATGGCGCCATCGAGACCATGCCGATCGCGCCGAAATCGATTTGCGACGGGCTGATGTCGCGGCGGCCGGGCGACGCGCCGTTTGCGGCGGTCAAGACCGCCGGCGTGCGCGGCATCACCGTCGATGATGCCTCCGTGCGGCGGGCAATGAAGATCGCCTTCGAACGGATGAAGCTGGTGCTCGAGCCATCGGGCGCCGCCTCTCTGGCGGCGCTCCTCGGCGGCAAGGTGGATGTGACGGGTAAAACGGTCCTGGTCATGGCTACCGGCGGCAATGTCTCGCTCGCCGATTTTATTTCGCATATGAACGATGGGCGCATGTGAACCATGCTTGAAGCAGACTTCGTCATCATCGGCTCCGGCTCGGCCGGCTCGGCCATGGCCTACCGACTGTCGGAAGACGGCAAGCATTCGGTGATCGTCATCGAGTTCGGCGGTACCGATATCGGGCCGCTGATCCAGATGCCGTCGGCGCTGTCGATCCCGCTCAATATGAGCCTTTACGACTGGGGCTTTGCCAGCGAACCAGAGCCGCATCTCGGCGGCCGCGTGCTGGCGACGCCACGCGGCAAGGTGATCGGCGGCTCGTCCTCGATCAACGGCATGGTCTATGTCAGGGGCCACGCACGCGACTTCGACCACTGGGCCGAACAGGGGGCAGCCGGCTGGGGCTTCGCCGACGTGCTGCCCTATTTCAAGCGCATGGAGGACAGTGACGGGGGCGAGGACGGCTGGCGCGGCCATGGCGGCCCGCTGCACGTCCAGCGTGGCCCGCGCAAGAATCCGCTCTACGGCGCCTTTGTCGAGGCCGGCCGCCAAGCCGGGTTCGAACTGACCGACGACTACAATGGCTCGAAGCAGGAAGGCTTCGGACCGATGGAGCAAACCATTCGCGGCGGCCGCCGCTGGTCGGCGGCGTCAGCCTATCTGAAGCCGGCGCTCAAGCGGCAAAATGTCAGCGTGATCAGAGGCTTCGCCCGCCGGGTGATCATCGAGAATCAGCGTGCCGTCGGAGTCGAGATCGAAGCTCACAAACAGATTCAGGTCGTTAAGGCACGACGTGAGGTGATCGTTGCCGCATCATCGATCAATTCGCCCAAGATCCTGATGCTGTCCGGTATCGGCCCGGCCGCGCATCTCAAGGAGAACGGCATCCAGGTCGTGGCCGACCGGCCCGGTGTCGGCCGCAATCTGCAGGATCATATGGAGCTCTACATCCAGCAGGAATCGACCCAGCCGATCACGCTGAATTCGGTTCTCAACCCATTCTCCAAGGCGCTGATCGGGGCGCAGTGGCTGTTCTTCAAGACCGGCCTCGGCGCCACCAACCATTTCGAGGCCGCGGCCTTCGTGCGCTCGCAGGCCGGCGTCGACTACCCCGACATCCAGTATCACTTCATCCCGGCTGCGGTGCGCTATGACGGCAAGGCGGCGGCGAAGGCCCATGGCTTCCAGGCCCATGTCGGGCCGATGCGGTCGAAGTCGCGCGGCTCGGTGAAGCTGCGCTCTCCCGACCCGAAAGCGACGCCGGTCATCCGCTTCAATTACATGTCGCATCCAGACGACTGGACCGAGTTCCGCCACTGCATCAGGCTGACTCGCGAGATCTTCGGCCAGAAGGCTTTTGACGGCTTCCGCGGCAAGGAAATCTCGCCAGGTTCGCATGTCCAGTCGGACGAGGATCTCGACGCCTTCATCCGCGATCATGCCGAGAGCGCCTATCACCCGTGCGGCACCTGCAAGATGGGTCGGGCCGATGACATCACGAGCGTCGTCGATCCGGAGTGCCGCGTCATCGGCGTCGACGGCCTGCGCGTCGCCGACTCCTCGATCTTTCCGCGCGTCACCAATGGCAATCTCAACGCGCCCTCGATCATGACCGGCGAAAAGGCCTCCGACCACATTCTCGGCCGCACGCCGCTGGCGCCCTCCAACCAGGAACCCTGGATCAATCCGCGCTGGCAGGTGGCGGATCGATAGGGCATTGTCCGGCGAAGACCATTGGAGAATTCATATGCGCGCCCAGCCAACGGCATCGCACTATGTCAACGGCCGCTACATCGAGGACGAAGGCGGCGCGCCGCTGCCGGTGATCTATCCGGCGACCGGTGAGGTCATCGCCACTTTGCATTCGGCGACTCCGAACGTGCTGGAGCTCGCCATCGAAGCCGCGCGGGCCGCACAACCGGCCTGGGCGCGGATGAAGCCGGTCGAGCGTGGCCGCATCCTGCGCCGCGCCGCCGACATTTTGCGCGCGCGCAACGCCGATCTGGCGCGGATCGAGACGCTCGACACCGGCAAAGCGATCCAGGAGACGCTGGTGGCGGATGCACTATCGGCAGCCGACTGCCTCGAATATTTCGGCGGCGCGGTTGCCGCCTTCAACGGCGATGCGATCGATCTTGGTGGACCTTTTGCCTATACGCGCCGCGAGGCGCTCGGTGTGTGCGTCGGCATCGGCGCCTGGAACTATCCGATCCAGATCGCCGGCTGGAAATCCGCCCCCGCGCTCGCCATGGGCAACGCCATGGTGTTCAAGCCCTCGGAGAACACGCCGCTGTCGGCGCTGGCGCTGGCCGAGATCTACTCAGAGGCGGGCCTGCCCGACGGGCTGTTCAACGTCGTGCAAGGCTATGGCGATGTCGGCGCCGGCCTGGTCGGCCATGATGTCGTTGCCAAGGTTTCGGTGACCGGCTCGGTGCCGACCGGCCGCAAGGTGCTGTCGCTCGCCGGCTCGAAGATGAAGCATGCGACGATGGAACTCGGCGGCAAGTCGCCGCTGATCGTGTTCGACGATGCCGATCTCGAAAACGCCATCGGCGGCGCCATGCTCGGCAATTTCTATTCGACCGGGCAGATCTGCTCCAACGGCACGCGTGTTTTCGTACAAAGCGGCATCCATGACCGCTTCGTCGACCGGCTTGTCGAGCGGACGAAAAAGATCCGCATCGGCGATCCGCTCGATCCTGAGACGCAGATGGGGCCGCTGGTCAACAAGGCGCAGCAGGAGAAGGTCGTTTCCTACATCGCGGCCGGCAGGCAGGATGGAGCAACGCTCGCCTGCGGTGGCAACGTGCCGTCGCTGCAAGGGTTCGATGGCGGCTTCTTTGTCGAGCCGACGGTGTTCACCGGTGTCACCGACACAATGCGCATTGCGCGCGAGGAGATTTTCGGGCCGGTGATGAGCGTGCTGAAGTTCGACGGCGAGGACGAGGTGATCGACCGCGCCAACGACACCGAATTCGGCCTCGCCGCCGGCGTCTTCACCCGCGACCTGCAGCGCGCTCATAGGGTGATCGCCGAACTGCAGGCCGGCACCTGCTGGATAAACGCCTACAATCTGACGCCGGTGGAAATTCCGTTTGGCGGGGTGAAGCAATCCGGCATTGGGCGCGAGAACTCGCTGGCGGCTTTAGCGCTCTATTCGCAGCTGAAGGCGGTGTATGTCGAGACCGGGGATGTAGCGAGCCCGTATTGAGGGTTGAAAGCGAAGTGACAGCTGATCTCCCCCCTTGCGGGGGAGATGGCCGGCAGGCCAGAGGGGGGTGTGACGGATCGCCACCTTTGGTCTGATCTTCGAGTAGCTGAGACGTCGGCGGGACAGCACCCCCCTCTGCCTTGCCAGGCATCTCCCCCGCAAGGGGGGAGATTGGCAGCTCCAACGCCTCACCCCTTCTGCGCCGTGCCGTCCAGATACTGCGTCAGCGCGCAGACCAGATGATAGAAGATGCTGGCCGGCACGTCCGATGCCAAGGAGCGGCCGCGTTCGTCGATGCGGTCGATCCACAGGCCGAGCGGCGCCGGGTCGATGTGCCAGCGGAATAGCCGGCCGACGCGCGCCTCGATTTCGGGCTTGAGGTCGGGACCGCCCGAGCCATCCAGCGCAATCGCCGCCTTGATCGCTTCCGCCTGCGGCCAGCTGCGCGATACGAGGTCGAGCGGCAGGCCCTGCCGGGAGACCGCACCGTAGGCAAGGCCGGTGGCGCGGTTGAGGCCGTTGGCGATGGCCGAGGCGTAGAGCTTGCGGGCAAAATTGCTCAACTCGCCCTGGCCGCTGCGGGCGACGAAATCGGTGAGCAGCGAGGCCCATTCGAAATGATGGCCGGGCTCGGTCCATGTGCCCTTCTCGCCGGCGGCCGGCTTCCACCCGGCGTCGAAATATTCGCCCAGCGTCCAGCTCTCGGCATCGAAGAAATGACTGCGGAAAAGGTCGATGATGCGCGCGGCGCGGCGCAGATAGGTGCGGTCGCCGGTCGCCTTATACCAGGCGAGGAAGGCCTCGAGCAGATGCATATGCGGGTTGGAGCGCCGCTCGCCCTCGCCATCGGATGTCTCGAGAAAGCCGGTCATGCGGCTGTCCTCGAGATGCGCGTCGAGGAACACGAAGGTCTCCTGGCCCAGCCGCAGCGCATCCGGATCGCCGCACATATGCGCATGCGCCAGCGCCAGCAGCACGCAGGAATGGTCGTAGGCATCCTCGGTTGGGTCGGCGACGGAGCCGTCGACATTGAGCGTGCGCACCCAGCCGCCCCGGTCCGTGCGGCCCTTGCCGGCCATGAAGGCGATGCCATGGGAGATCAGGCGATCGGCTGGACCGTCCCAGCCGCGGGCCTTGGCAACGGCGAAGGCGTAGACTTGCCTCGCCGTCGTGCGCATGCGCTTGGGCTTCAACAGCGCCTCGCCGTCGAAGCCGAGCGCCTCGTGGAAACCGCCATGACGCTCATCGACGCCTGAAGTCGACCACAGCGGCAAGGTCTCCTCGAACAGCCAGTGATGCACGCGCCGACGCCAGGCGCCGCTCTCGATGACGCGGTCGTGTGCCGGGGTGAACCTGGTTTCCAGCCGGCCCGACTTTTCCAGCTGCTCGACGATCTTCTTGACGTGCTGGCTGTGACTGACCGGGGCAACGAAGGTGGCGTCCGCGGTCGAGACGATGGCGACATCCTTCATGCCGATCGCCGACAAAAGCCGGCCGTCGCTGCGGATGTAGGAGTTCTCGCAATCGATGGCGACGACATCGCCGACGACGACATTGCCCTTGGCGTCGGCAGGGCCGACATCAAGCAGCGACTGCCAGGAGCCGAGGTCGTTCCAGCGGAAGCCGGCCGGCACCATGGCGATGTCCTTGGCCCGTTCCATGATGGCGTAGTCGATCGAGTTCGACGGGATGGCGGCGTAGAGGTCGAGCGGCATATAGAGGCCGGACAGGTCGCTCGTTGCTGCCTTGTAGGCCGCTTCGGTGGCCTGCCAGATGTCGGGCTGGAAGGCCGCAAATGCGTCGCGCATGGCGCCGGCGCGAAATAGGAAAATGCCGGTGTTCCAGTAGAAGGTGCCCGCACTGAGATAGCTCTGCGCAGTGGCGAGGTCGGGCTTTTCGACGAAGCGCGACACGTCGAAGACGCCGCCGCTTTCGGCTGCGACTTCGATATACCCATAGCCGGTCTCGGGCTGCGTCGGCTTGATGCCGAACACCACCAGACGGCCGGCAAGCGCTGCCTGGCTGCCCGCCTCGACGCTCTGCCAGAACTGCTTGGGCGTGGCGATTTCGTGGTCTGACGGCACCACCAGCACCAGGCTGTCGCCGAACTCCGACAATGTGCGCAGCGCGGCCAGCGCCACGGCGGCAGCCGTGTTGCGCCCGGTCGGCTCGAACAGCGGGCCACCGCCGGCGAGGTCGAGGCCGGCAAGGTCGGCATGCACGCGCTCGGCATGGCGCTCGGCGGCGATCAGGAAGATCGGCGTTTCGCCCTCCGGCCGCGCCGTCAGCCGGCGCAGTGTCTTGGCCAGCATCGAGCCGTCGCCGGAAAGATCGTGGAACTGTTTCGGGTTGTCCTCGCGTGACAGCGGCCACAGCCGCGAACCGACACCGCCGCTCATGACAAAACTGACGATGCGCTCGGTCATGAAAGGTCCAATCAGAACGTCTGGTTGTAAGCGCCGACTTCGGGGCTGCGGCGCAGCACGGCGTCGACGGCGTCGAACATCTGCCGGCGGCGCTCGGACGATACCGGGCTTTCGACAACCACGACAAGCTCCGGCTTGTTCGACGACGCCCGCACCAGCCCCCAGGTGCCATCCTCGGCCACGACGCGCACGCCGTTGACGGTGATCAGCTCGGCGATCTTCTGGCCGGCAAAAGTCTTGCCGGCGCGCTGCATCGCCTGGAAGTCCGCCACCACCCGATCGACCACGCCGTATTTCACATCGTCGGCGCAATGCGGCGACATGGTCGGCGTGCCGAAGGTCAGCGGCAGCGCGCGATAGAGATCGGCCATCGAACTTGTGGGGTTGCGGACGAGCATCTCACATATGGCTATTGCCGTGATGAGACCGTCATCATAGCCGCGGCCGATCGGCGGATTGAAGAAGAAATGGCCCGACTTCTCGAAGCCGGCGACGGCGCCAAGCTCGGCGACGCGGCGCTTGATGTAGGAATGGCCGGTCTTCCAGTAATCTGTCTTCGCGCCGTTGCCACGCAAAACGCTGTCGGTGTTGAACAGGCCGGTCGATTTGACATCGACGACGAAGGTCGAGCCGGGATGCTGGCTGGAGATATCGCGCGCGAGCATGACGCCGACCTTGTCGGCGAAGATCTCGTTGCCCTCATTGTCGACCACGCCGCAACGGTCGCCGTCGCCGTCGAAGCCCAGCCCGACATCGGCGCCGGTCTCCAGCACCTTGTCGCGGATGGCGTGCAGCATCTGCATGTCTTCGGGGTTGGGGTTATAGCGCGGAAAAGTGTGGTCGAGCTCGACATCGAGCGGGATCACCTCGCAGCCGATGCGCTCCAGCGCCTGCGGCGCGAAGGCGCCGGCGGTGCCGTTGCCGCAAGCCGCCACAACCCTGATCTTGCGTGCGATGCGCTTGTCCTGGGTCAGGTCGTCGAGATAGGTCTCGCGAAAACCGGAGACGAAATCGTAGCAGCCGCCGCCGGCGAGATCGAAGTCGCTCGACAGCACGATCTGTTTCAGTGCGCTCATCTCCTCCGGTCCGAAGGTGAGCGGCCTCGCCGCACCCATCTTGACTCCGGTCCAGCCATTCTCGTTGTGCGACGCCGTGACCATGGCGACGGATGGCACGTCGAGCGCGAACTGGGCGAAGTAGGCCATGGGCGACAGCGCCAGGCCAATGTCTTTCACCTTTGCGCCCGCAGCCATCAGGCCGGAAACCAGCGCCAGCTTGATGGCAAGCGAATAGGAGCGGAAATCATGCCCGGTGACGATGTCGGGACCCGCGCCAAGACGGCGGATCAAGGTGCCCAGGCCCATGCCCAACGCTTGGACGCCGATCAGGTTCAGGTCCGGCCGTTGCGCGGAGCCGGCATGGCCAAACCACCAGCGCGCGTCGTATTCGCGAAAGCCGGACGCCTTGATCAGCGCTTCGGTTTCGAATTCGAAACTGTTGGACCGGGCGTCGCCTACGATTTTCAGGGACAAGGCAGCAGAGCTCCAGATGGCGAAAGCACGATTTATCGAGGCTGCGACTTAGCACACAAGGCTTTAAGCCGGGTTTATCCCGGGAGGGAAAGCCAAGCTTTGCGGCAATGCCCAACGAAAGCCAACGAAATGCGACAGAAGCGCTGCCATTGCCGCTTGCAGGAACGGTATGCGGCGGCTATAAGCCCGCGGTCTGGTCACGGAGTGTAGCGCAGCCTGGTAGCGCACCTCGTTCGGGACGAGGGGGTCGCAGGTTCAAATCCTGCCACTCCGACCAGAAAAAACAGACACTTAGGTGTTTGTTCTCCCGACCCACAAGATAGCTTGATGCAAACCGGCCGCGTCGGCGTTCGCTGTCAGCATGGTGTTTTGACGCGACAACCATCCGCGCTACCTCGATAATAGGAATGCCGCCGAGACAGCGGCCGGAACGAGGTTTGCGGAAGATGAATTTGTTTATTTCAAGCGCAGGCCGGCTGTCAGCGATGCTTGTTCTTTTCCTGATGGCAGGCTGCTCATCGCTGGGCAGCGCGGTCAACCCGGCGAAATACGACCGCATGACATGCGCCGAGCTCAATAATGCGGTGGGCGATACCGCGCGCGAAATCTCGCAGACCGCCATCACCCGCGGCAAGGTCACCAACACCAGCGTGCCGAACTGGCTGCTCGGCGGGGCACGCGTCAAGAGCGCCGTCGCCAACCGCGAGACGGCCAGGATCGAACGGCTGAAAGAGCGCGAGGCGGCCATTGTCGCCACGAGGACCAGCCGATGCCCCAGGTCAGCGGGCTGAGCGATTCGGCCCTGCCCTGTTGATTAACCTCACGCTACTATCTCAAGCACTCAACCGGAACCGGGTCACATCGATCGCCGCAGCCATCAGCGTCTGCGTGTAGGCCGCCTTCGGGTTGCTGAAGATCTCTTCCGTCGGCCCTTCCTCGACGATCTTGCCCTGCCTCATGACGATGATGTAGTCGGCCATGGCGCGCACCACGGAGAGATCGTGGCTGATGAAGAGGTAGGACAGTTCGTGGTCGGCCTGCAGCTTGCGCAGCAATTCGACGATCTGCTTCTGCACCGAGCGGTCGAGCGCCGAAGTCGGCTCGTCCAGCACCACCAGTTTAGGCTTCAGGATCACGGCACGCGCGATGGCGATGCGCTGGCGCTGGCCGCCGGAGAATTCGTGCGGGTAGCGGTTGCGTGCGTTGGGATCGAGTCCGACCTCGAGCAAAGCCTCGACGGCGCGCTGATCGCGTTGCTTGCCTGACAGGTTCGGCTCATGCACCAGAAGCCCTTCGGTGATGATCTGGCCGACGGTCATGCGCGGCGACAGCGAGCCGAACGGATCCTGGAAGACGAGTTGCATCTCCCGCCGCAGCGGCCGCATCGCCTGGCGGTCGGCGGTGGAGATGTCGCGGTCGCCGAAGCGGATGACACCGTCGCTGGGCAACAGGCGCAGAAGTGCGCGGCCGAGCGTCGATTTTCCCGAACCGGATTCGCCGACTATACCGATGGTCTGGTTGCGCTTCAGCCGGATCGAAATGTGATCGACGGCGCGTAGCAGCAGCGGTTCGCCGGCAAGGAAGCCGCCGCCGATCTTGAAGGTCACTTCGACATTGCGGCCCTCCAGCAGCACAGGAGCGCTGGACGGCGGCGCCGCCTTGGTGCAGGTCGGTTCGGCGGCCAGCAGCATTTTGGTATAGGCATGCTGCGGGTTGGCGAAAAGTGCTTCCGCCTCGCCTTCCTCGACCACCTCGCCATAGCGCATGACATAGACGCGGTCGGCAAAGCGCCGGACGATGCCGAGATCGTGGGTGATAAAGACGATGGCCATGCCGAGCTTGCGCTGCAGTTCGGCGAGCAGCACCAGGATCTGCGCCTGGATGGTGACGTCGAGCGCCGTCGTCGGCTCGTCGGCGATCAGGATGTCGGGGTCGTTGGCCAATGCCATGGCGATCATGACGCGCTGGCGCTGGCCACCCGACATTTCGTGCGGATAGGATTTCATCCGCCGCTCGGGATCGGGAATATGCACAAGCCGCAGCAGCTTGAGCGCCTCGTTCCGTGCCTCGGCTGCGTTCAGCCCGCGGTGCTTGCGAATCGGTTCGATAAGCTGGTTGCCGATCGAATAGAGTGGATCGAGCGAGGTCATCGGCTCCTGGAAGATCATGCTGATCTTGGCGCCGCGCACCTTGTTGAGGTCGGGCTTGCTCATGGTCAAAAGGTTGCGGCCGCGATAATCGACGTGACCCGTCGCCTCGCCATTGGACGCCAGCAGGCTCATCGCCGCCATCATGGTCTGGCTCTTGCCGGATCCGGATTCGCCGACCACGGCAACGGTTTCCCCTGCCTTGACGTGGATGTTGATGCCCTTGACCGCTTCGACCGCGCCGTCGAGCGTGCGGAAACGGACGCGAAGGTCCTTGACGCTGAGGATCGTTTCGGGCGTTTCCATCGCAACGGTCCCCATTTTATTTGGTCCCCATATTATCGGTCTCTCGGATCGAGCGCATCGCGCAGGCCGTCGCCGACGAAGTTCAGCGCAAACAGCGTCGACACGAGGAAGAAGGCGGGGAACAAAAGCAGCCAGTTGGCGGTGCCGATGTTCTTGGCGCCGACGGAGATGAGCACGCCCCAGCTGGTCATCGGTTCCTGCACGCCAAGGCCGAGGAAGGACAGAAAGCTTTCCAGGATGATGACCTGCGGCACCAGCAGCGTCATGTAGATCACCACTGGTCCGAGCAGATTGGGGATGACATGGCGCAGCAGGATGCCGCGCTGGCCGACGCCCATGGCTTCGGCCGCCTGGACATACTCCTGCCGCCGGATCGACAGCGCCTGGCCGCGCACGATGCGCGCCATGTCGAGCCACAGCACCGCTCCCACCGCCAGGAACATCAGCACGAAGTTGCGGCCGAAGAACACCACCAGCATGATGACAAAGAAAATGAAGGGCAAAGAATAGAGCACGTCGACGATGCGCATCATCACCTCGTCGATCTTGCCGCCGGAAAAGCCGGCCGCCGCCCCGTAGAGGACGCCGATGACCACCGCGACAATGCCGGCAAGCAGGCCGATGGCCAGCGAGATGCGCCCTGCCATCAGCGTTCGCGAGAGAAGATCGCGACCGGTGTTGTCGGTGCCGAACAGGAAGTACTGCTGTTTGACCGACGCAGTCATAGTCAATTCGAGCCCGTCGGCCGATTTGCTCTCTATCTTGGTATCGTCGAAGGCATCGGAGCGGTCAAGATAGCGGATGTTGCGGTCGTCGATCGGTTTGGTCGAGGTGACGGTGACGGTGACGCGACTGCCGTCCAGTTTCCACTCCTTGATGTCGACGCGCATGCGCTTGATGGCATCCTTGAGCGCCGTCTCGATCATGTCGGGCTTCGGATAGGCTGAAAAGCTTGGCGGCGTGCGCACATAGTCGGCATAGATGGTGGTGTACTGATGCGGCACGAACCAGGGGCCGAAGATGCTGATGACGCCAATGAAGGCCAGGTAATAGAGGCTGAACATGGCGGCGCGGTTGGCTTTGAGGCGCGCCCATGCGTCGCCCCAGAGCGAGCGGCCGACGACGGCCGGCGGAGCGGCGGCGGCTGTGATGTCAGTCATAGCGCACCCTCAGTCATAGCGTACCCTCGGGTCGACGACCGCGTACATGACGTCGACGATCAGGTTGAAGACGATGGTGAAGAGCGCGATCACCACCACGGTCCCCATCACCAGCGTGTAGTCGCGGTTGAGCGCGGCATCGACGAAATAGCGGCCGACACCGGGAATGGAGAAGATGGTCTCGACGATGACCGAACCGGTGAGCAGCGCCGCGGCTGCGGGGCCGGTGAAGGAAACGATCGGCAGGATGGCGCCGCGCAGCGCGTGCTTGACCACCACCGACCAGTCGGAGAGGCCGAGCGCACGCGCCGTTCGGATATGATGCGAACGCAAGCTCTCGATCATCGACCCGCGCATCAGGCGGGCAACGATGGCGATCTGCGGCAAGGCCAGCGTCAGCACCGGGCCGATCTTGTTGATTAATGCGCCATCACCCCAGCCGCCGATCGGCAACAGCTTCCAGGTCAATCCGAACACCAGCTGAATCACAGGAGCGATGACGAAGGTGGGGATAGTGCTGCCGGCGGTCGCCAGCGCAATCACCGTATAGTCGCCAAGCTTGTTCTGGTTGAGCGCGGCGATGGTGCCGAGCACCGAACCAAGCAGCAGCGCCAGGATCAGCGCCGAGGTGCCGAGCTGGACCGATATCGGCAGCCCCTTGGCAAACAGTTCGGTGACGGTGAAGTCAGGCAAATTGTAGCTCGGCCCGAAATTGCCGCGCAGAAGATTGCCGAGATAGTGGGCATATTGCAGCCAGAGCGGATCGTCGAGGCCGAACTGTGTTTCCAGATTGGCCCTGATCTCGGGACTGAGGCCCCGCTCCTGATTGAAGGGGCCGCCCGGTGCGACGCGTATCAGGAAGAACGCCATGGTCACGATGACGAACAGCGTCGGAATGGCGGTCAGAAGCCGCCGTAAGATGTATCGCAGCATCGGCGCCCCGCTTCGGCCAGAGCGACATACGTCCATGCGGACGCATTGCCACGCTCCGGCGCCAAATCTTCGCACCGGGCTTGCCGAAAATCGACCACGACTTTCGGACCGGTGCGATGACCGACCAGTCCGCCGCGCCCAAATGGGGCGCGGCGGTCCAGTCAAGGATGATTATCAGTCCTTGGAGACGAAGCGGGACGGATGGATGTCCATCACATTGTCATCGAAGCCATGCAGCTTCGAGGAAACGATATCGTGGAAGCTGTAGTAGAGAAGCGGAATGTTGCCGACGTCATCGACAAGGATGCGCTCGGCCTCAGTGAGGTCCTTCATGCGCTCTTCCGGCTTGCCGCCGGCAGCCGCGGCCTTGTCCATGGCCGCCTCATATGCCGGGCTGACGTAGTTCGAATAGTTGTTGCCGCTGGCCTTGCGGGTGATGCCGAGGAAGGTCTCGGGATCCTTGTAGTCGGCGATCCAGGCGGCACGCGCCACGTCGTAGTTGCCCTTCTGCTCGAGGAAGGAATAGTGGGTCTTGGTATCGGTGTTGAGCAGCGTGATCTCGACGCCAAGCGGCTTCAACTGTTCCTGGATGGCAACCGCGGTGTTCTTGTGGTTTTCCGAGGTGTTGTAGCGGATCTCCATCTTCAGCGGATGCTCGGGCGTATAGCCGAGTTTCTCAAGGATCTTCTTGGCGGCGTCCTCGCGGTCGATCTGCGGCATGTCGGCGTATTTGGCCATTGCCGGCGTGTAGCCGGCGATGCCCGGAGGCACCATCGAATAGCCAGGCAGCATGGAATTCTGCCAGACCTTTTCGGCCAGGAAGTCGCGGTCGATAGCCATCGAGATGGCGTTGCGCAGCTCGACATTGTCCCAGGGCGCCTTGTCGGTCTTGATCGCGTAATAATAGGTGCCGAGATACGGTCCGACGCGGACCTGATCGCCGAACTTGGTCTTGAGGTCAGCGAGCTGTTCGGTCGGCAGGTCGCCGTAGCTGTCGAGTTCGCCTGCCTCGAAGCGCTTCATCGCCGAAGAGCGGTCTTCGGTCGGGATGTAGTTGACGACGTCCATCTTGACGGTCGCGGCATCCCAGAATTTCGGATTCTTGACCAGCTTCATGTGGTCGTTGGGAATCCACTCGGCCAATGTATAGGCGCCGTTCGAAACGAGATTGCCCGCCTTGATCCAGTCGGCGCCGAGCTTGTCGATCGAGGCCTTGTTGACCGGGTAGGTAGCCTGGTGGGTCAGCATCTCCAGGAAGTATGGCGTCGGCGCCTTCAGCGTCACTTCCAGGGTGTTGGCGTCGATCGCCTTGACGCCCATGTCCTCGGGCTTGCCTTTCTTGGTGTTGACTTCCTCGGCGTTCTTCACGGGATAGAGCATGGAAGCGTATTCGGCGGCGGTCGCTGGATCCTCCAGCCTACGGAAGGAATAGACGAAATCGTCAGCCGTCACCGGGCTGCCATCCGACCACAAGCCGTCCTTGCGCAGCTTGAAGGTGTAGACGGTGCCGTCATCCGATACCGTCCAGCTTTCGGCGGCGCCCGGGATGAGGTTCGTCTTCTGATCGTGCATGACCAGTCCCTGGAACAGGTCGCGTATGATATCGGCTTCGTAGACGGTCGAGGTCTTGTGCGGATCGACCGTCTCCGCTTCGGCGGCGCTGCCTCTGTTATAGACGGTCTCGGCAAGGGCCGGCGTCAGGAACGTGCCTGCGGCAAAGGTCATGGTCGCGGCGACAAGCGTCGCCTTCAGCATATTTTTCAGCATGAAGTCTCTCCCTGTGGCGCTGCCCATCGGCTGCGCCTTACGAGTGTTGACGCCCCGGAACCGATTTCTGGCCCCTTCGAGCGCGCCGCCGGTTCCCGTTCCGGCAGCTGGTGGCAGGAGACTAGACAGACGGAAATATTATTTCAACCGAGTCTTGCTTGACGCTAAGTGAGCATCCTCACCCTAAACCAGCCATAGCTAATCTATATTACAAGGTCCAATTGGATGCAACTTGTGGTTGTCCTGTAACTTTAGGTTTTGCCCTCAGCAGTTGTCATTAGCGCAACCATCTGGAAACATTTCAGGAATGCCGTTCGTGGCCAAGCTCGACGAAAGTACCGAAGAAGCCCGAAAATGAAAAACGTGGCGCCGGTGGCGTTGCACGGATCACTCGGCATGGTTGCATGCGGACACGATCTTTGTTGACGCCGGACGGCGTCCCTGAAAGATCAGCCTACCTTGCCGACAAACCAGCCCAGGGCCTGCAGCGACAGCCCCTCCTCCTGCAGGACGGCACCGCCACCCAGAGCGATCGCCTCGACAGGCTGGAGATCCGGCGGCAGTGGCCAGTCGGCCGGCTTGTCGGCGAAATTGAAGACGCAGAGCAATGTCTCGTCCTCGCCCTGCCGGATGAAGGCAAGGACATCGCCCTCGGTATCGAGAAAGCGGATCGGGCCCTTGACCAGCGCCAGGTGCGCCTTGCGCAAGGCGAGCATCGTCCGGTAGCCGGCGAGCACGGACTTGTCGTCGGCGTTCTGGATATCGACCGCCCGAGCGCGGTGGCTTTCCGGCACCGGCAGCCAGGGTTTTCCCGAGGAAAAACCGGCATTGTCGGCGCCCGCCTCCCAGACCATCGGTGTGCGGCAGCCGTCCCTGCCTTTGACCCCCGGCCAGAAACGGATGCCGACGGGATCGCGCAGATCCTCGAAGGTCAGTTCCGCCTCCTCCAGCCCAAGCTCTTCGCCTTGGTAGAGACAGATCGAGCCCCGCAGGCAGGAGAGCAAAGCGATAGCGAATGTCGCCACCGCATCTGGATCGCCGCCCGGCCGCGTCCAGCGGCTGACATGGCGCACGACATCGTGGTTGGAGAATGCCCAGCAGACCCAGCCGTCGGCGACAGCTGCCTCGAAGGCCTCGACGCAGCCGCGCACATGGGCGGCTGAGAATTGCTGACCGAGCAGGTCGAAGGTGTAGCACATGTTGAGCTTGTCGCCGCCGGATGTGTAGGCGGCCAGCGTCTGCAGCGAACGGCCTTCGTCGCCGACCTCGCCGACACTGGCGCGGCCGTCATATTCGTCGAGCAAAGCGCGGAAGCGCCTGAGGAAACCGAGGTTTTCCGGTTGCGTCTTGTCGAACAGATGCTCCTGGAAGAGATAGGTGTTGGTTTCGCCGTTGGTGCCGGCGACGCTCGACGCCAGCGGCGGATTGCTGCGCAGCCAGCGGTCGTGGACATAGTAGTTGACCGTATCCAGGCGGAAGCCGTCGACGCCGCGCTCGAGCCAGAACCGCACCGTCTGCAACAACGCGTCTTGAACCTTAGGATTGTGGAAGTTGAGGTCCGGCTGCGAGGCGAGGAAATTGTGCATGTAGTATTGCCGGCGGGTCGCGTCCCACTCCCAGGCCGGGCCGCCGAAGACCGACAGCCAGTTGTTGGGCGCGTTGCCGTCCGGCCTGGTGTCGGCCCAGACATACCAGTCAGCCTTGGGATTATCCTTGCTGGCACGGCTCTCTACAAACCATTCGTGCTTGTCGGAGGAGTGCGACAACACCTGATCGATGATCACCTTCAGGCCGAGCCTGTGCGCCTCGGCAACCAGCGCGTCAAAGTCGTCGAGCGTGCCGAACATCGGATCGACCGCCTGATAGTCGGAGACGTCGTAGCCCATATCGGCCATTGGCGATTTGAAGAAGGGCGACAGCCAGACGGCGTCGACGCCGAGCGAGGCGACGTGCGCCAGCCGTGAGGTGATGCCTGAGAGGTCGCCGCTGCCGTCGCCGGTGGTGTCCTGGAAGGAGCGAGGATAGATCTGGTAGATGACGCAGCCGCGCCACCAGTCGGCGCTCTGTTCGGGTCCCGGCTGGGCATTGTCGTCGGCCATCACGGACCCTTCCTGGCGCGGGCCTTTGCGGTCCGGCGCTCGATCATGAAACTGACACTGCGGCCGGGCAGCGGCCACGCGAGGTCGACCGCTTGCGCTTCAACAGCCGGCTGCCATTCAAACCCTTGCCGCGCGGGCAGCGTGAAGACGCATTGGCGGCGATCGCCATTGACGATCACAGCCAGGCGGCCTTCCCCGCCATCGCCGAGCAGCATGACGAGGCGATGGCGCGAGCCATCGTTCCAGTCGGCTTCGCCGAGCGGCGCGCCGGTCTCGGTCAGCCAGGCGACGTCGGGCGTTTCAGAACCGGGCGGCGGCTCTCCGGTCAGGAAGCGCGTATCGGAAAGCGCCGGCACCGCGCCGCGCAGAGCTGCGAGCGCGGACACATGGGCTTCCAGCCCGACGTCGCGCCCGGCCCAGTCGAGCCAGGTGATGGCGTTGTCCTGCGCATAGGCGTTGTTGTTGCCCCCTTGCGTGCGGCCGAATTCATCGCCCGCCGTCAGCATGATGGTGCCGCGCGTGGCAAACAGAGTGGCGAGCAGCGCGAAGCGATCATGGGAACGGGCCTCGGCAATCGCCTTGTCCGAGGTTTCGCCCTCGACGCCGTTGTTCCAGGACAGGTTCTCATTGTGGCCGTCGCGGTTCTTCTCGCCATTGGCTTGGTTGTGCTTGGCTTCATAAGCGACGATATCGGCCAGCGTCATGCCATCGTGCGCGGCGATGAAGTTGACCGTGCGGCTGGCGGATTGGCCCTCCCTGCCGAACACATCGGAGGAGCCGGCGAGCCTTGTCGCCAGCGCACCGACCGTGCCGGCATCGCCGCGCCAGAAGCGCCTGACGTCGTCGCGGTAGCGGTCGTTCCATTCGAGGTAAGGCGGCCGGAAATTGCCGAGCTGATAGCCATTCGGGCCGATGTCCCAGGGCTCGGCGATCAGCACCCTGTCGGCAAGGATGGGATCGGTTGCGATGGTTTCGAGCAACGGGGCTGCCGGATCGAATGCGCCATCGACGCGACCGAGGACCGGCGCCAGGTCGAAGCGGAAACCGTCGACGCCGGCTTGGCGGACGAAATGGCGCAGCGTGTCGAGTACCATGTCACGAACGACCGGATGGTCGCAGGCGATGGTATTGCCGGTGCCGGTATCGTTGGCCAACCTGCCGTCCGGCTCGCTGCGGTAGTAGGCTTGATTGTCGAGGCCGCGCAGCGACAGCGTCGGCCCGAGCCGGTCACTTTCGCCGGTATGATTGAAGACGAGATCGAGGATGGTGCCAATGCCAACCCTGCGCAGCACCCCCACAGTATCGCGCAACTCGGCGAGGCCGCCGGGCGCCAGGCGCGGGTCGAGCGCCATGAAGGTGACTGGGTTGTAGCCCCAGGCATTGCTGAGGCCCAGCGGCGGCAAATGGCGCTCATCGACCCATGCCGTCACGGGCATCAGCTCAACGGCGGAGACGCCGATCTTCTTGAGATGTTCGACGATAGCCGGATGGGCAAGGGCTGCAATGGTGCCGCGCTGCGCTTCGGGCACGTCCGGATGCAGCCTGGTGAAGGAGCGGACGTTCAGTTCGTAGATCAGGCCGCCTGGCTGGAACAAAGGCGGCTTGGCCGGCAGCGGCTTCGGTTGAGCCCGCGCGATGGTCTTCGGCATCAGTGGCGCGGTGTCGGCGCCTTCGTTGCGCCGGGCGGCAAGCCGCCAATGATGCTGGTAGGGCCGGTCTATCTCGACGGCGTAGGGATCAGTGAGCAGCTTGTCGGGATCGAACCACAGCCCGCGCTCCGGCGCATATTCGCCGTCGGCGCGAAAGCCGTAGCGCGTACCCGCGGCAAGGCCGGCGACGAACAGCGCATGGACGCCCTCGCTTTCCGGCTGAAGTTCGAGCCGGTCGATTTCACGGGCGCCGGTGTCGTCGAAGATCGACACCCACAGGCGCCGCGCGGATGACGACCAGGCGGCGAAGCGGATGCCTTCGGGAGTGACGGTTGCGCCGAGCTGGGTCATCGGCGCATCCTCCACTCTCCCCCTTGTGGGGAGGGTCGCGAACGAAGTGAGCGGGGTGGGGGTCGGCGCGGGGAAAGCGCTTTACGAGCACCCCCAACCCGATCCGCTGCGCGGATCGACCCTCCCCACAAGGGGGAGGGTAAAGACGTCACCACCCTCAAGTAATCACGCTCGGCTTGTTGCGCCCGGTGTGGCTCTTGATCCCGGCGATATCATCGGCAGCCGCGATCAGGTCAGCGAGCGCCTCTTGCGTGTCGAGATCATGCCGCGCTCTGTCCGGCTCGTAGCGCTCGATGTAGACGCGCAGCGTAGCACCCGACGTGCCGGTGCCGGACAAACGAAACACGACACGCGAGCCGCCTTCGAACAGGATGCGGATGCCCTGGTTCTTGCTCACCGAACCGTCGACGGGATCGTGATAGGCGAAGTCGTCAGCATTGGCGATCTTCAGTCCGCGCACGCTGGTGCCGGGCAGCGAAGCGAGCTTGGCGCGCAACTCGTCGACCAAGGCGTTGGCGCGCTCGGTTTCGACCTCCTCATAGTCATGACGTGAATAGTAATTGCGGCCGTAGGTCGCCCAATGTTCGGTGACGACGTCCTTGCAGCTTTCGCCGCGCACGGCCAGGATGTTCAGCCACAACAGCACCGCCCACAGCCCGTCCTTTTCACGGACATGGTTCGAGCCCGTGCCGGCGCTTTCCTCGCCGCAGATCGTTGCCATGCCGGCATCGAGCAGATTGCCGAAGAACTTCCAACCGGTCGGCGTTTCGTAGATGCCGATGCCGAGCTTTTCGGCGACGCGGTCGGCCGCGCCGCTGGTCGGCATCGAGCGGGCGATGCCTTTGAGGCCGTCCTTGTAGCCGGGCGCCAACTGCGCATTGGCGGCAAGCATGGCCACCGAATCCGACGGGGTGACGAAAATGCCCTTGCCGATGATGAGATTGCGGTCACCGTCGCCGTCGGAAGCCGCCCCGAAATCGGGCGCATCCGGTCCCATCATCTCGTCATAGAGATGCTTGGCGTGGACCAGGTTCGGATCCGGGTGATGGCCGCCAAAATCCGGCAGCGGCTTGTAGTTGCGGCAGGTGCCATTCTCCGCGCCGAGCCGGCGCTCGAGAATTTCCTTGGCATACGGGCCGGTGACCGCATGCATGGCGTCGAAGCGCATGCGGAAGCCGTATTTGAAATTGGCGCGGATGGCGTCGAAGTCGAACAGGCTCTCCATCAATTCGGCATAGTCGGTGACCGGGTCGATAATCTCGACCGCCATGCCGCCGGCGGTCACCGTGCCGATCTTGTCGATGTCGATCTGGTCGATGTCGGCGGTCTTGAAGCTCGAAATCGTCTTGGTCTTTTCGAAGATCGCGTCGGTCAGCTTTTCCGGCGCCGGGCCGCCATTGCCGGCATTGTACTTGATGCCGAAATCCTCGTGCAGGCCGCCCGGATTGTGACTGGCCGACAGGATGATGCCGCCGAAGGTCTTGTATTTGCGGATGACATGCGACGCCGCCGGCGTCGACAATATGCCGCCCTGCCCGACCATCACCTTGCCGAAGCCGTTGGCCGCCGCCATGGCGATGGCCTTCTGGATGACCTCGCGGTTGTAGAAGCGGCCGTCGCCGCCGATCACCAGCGTCTTGCCCTCAAAGCCCTCCAGCGCGTCGAAGATCGACTGGATGAAGTTCTCGGCATAGTGCTCCTGCTGAAAGACAGGCACCTTCTTGCGCAGGCCGGACGTGCCGGGTTTCTGGTCGAGATAGGGTTTGGTGGCGACGGTCCGGATCATGCTTCAGGCAACCCTTTTCGAAAGCAGCAGGCGGTAGAGTTCAACGTATTTGTCGGCGCTCTTGTCCCAGGAGACATCGGCCTTCATACCCTGGCGCTGGATCTGTTCCCAGACGGCCGGGCTCGAATGCGCATCGACCAGCCGGCGGATGGCGTGCAGCATGGCGCCGCCATTGTTGGGCGCGAACTGGAAGCCGGTGGCGACACCGGCCGAGATCGCTGCTTCATTGGCGTCGATGATGGTGTCGGCAAGGCCGCCGGTGCGGGCGACGACCGGCACGCAGCCATAGCGCAGGCCGTAAAGCTGGGTCAGCCCGCAAGGCTCGAAGCGCGACGGGATGACGATGGCGTCGCAGCCGCCCTGCATGGCGTGGGAAAGCCCCTCGTCATAGCCGACGACGACGCCGACACGGCCGCGATGGCGGGCGGTGGCAGCCAGCAGCGCGCCTTCCAGGCCGGCGTCGCCTGAGCCAAGGATCGCCAGCCGCGCGCCGGTGGCGACGACGCCATCGACCACAGCCGCCAGTATGTCCATGCCCTTCTGCCAGGTCAGCCGGCTGACGACGCAGACGATCGGACTGTCGTCGCGCTCGAGGCTGAAGCGGTCCTCGACAACCGCCCGGTTGGGAAGGCGAGCCTTCAGCGTCGCGGCGGAGTAGGCCGACACCAGATGCTTGTCAGTCTCCGGGTTCCAGATGTCGGTGTCGATGCCGTTGACGATGCCGTAGAGGTCGGAAGAGCGCATGTTGATGAGGCCGTCGAGGCCCATGCCGAATTCCGGCGAGCGGATTTCTTGGGCATAGGTGGGGCTCACCGTGGTGATCGCCCAGGCCGCCTGCAGGCCGGCCTTGAGGAAGCCGACGCCGCCATAATATTCGACGCCGTCAAGCGCCATCGCCGCGGCCGGCAAGCCGAGCTCGCCAAAAATGCCGGCGCCGAACTGACCCTGGAAGGCAAGGTTGTGAACGGTGATCAGCGACGGTACGCCGACCGCCTTGCCGTAGCGCATGTAAGCCAGCGTCATCGCCGACTGCCAGTCATGGGCGTGCACCAGGTCGGGCTGGTAGCCGGAGATGGCGCCGCCGGCGATATCGCCGCCGACCTGGCTCAACGCTGCGAAGCGCCGCCAATTGTCGGGCCAATCGGCGCCGGCCGCATTGCCGTAAGGGCCGCCGGGACGGTCGTAGAGATGCGGCGCGTCGAGCACGAACAGGTCGAGCCCGGCGATCTTGACGGCATGGACCGAAGCCTTGCCGCCCTGCAGCAGCGGGTATTGGTAGACAGCCTTCTTTTTCTTGAAGGCGTCCATCACCTGGGGAAAGCCGGGGATGAGCGTGCGCATGGTCACGCCCTTGGCGGCCAGCGCGATCGGCAATGCACCGGTCACATCGGCAAGTCCGCCGGTCTTGATCAGCGGGAATATCTCGGGCGTGACCGACAGAACCTGCATGCGTTTATGGTATCCCGTCTTACAGCTTCAGCTTGTCGATCATGTCCTGCGTGACCAGGCAGATGCCCTTTTCCGAGACCCGGAAACGCTTGGCGTCGAGAACAGGGTCTTCGCCAACCACCAGCCCCTCCGGTATCCTTACACCGTGGTCGATGACGACGCGCTTCAACTTTGCGTTCCGGCCGACATGAACGTCGGGCAGCATGACGACCTCTTCCAGCGTCGAATAGGAGTTGATGCGCGCCCCGGTGAAGATCAAGCTGCGCTTCAGCGAAGCACCCGAGACGATGCAATCGCCTGAGACCAGCGAGGACACGGCCGAACCGCGCCGGCCATCCTCGTCATGCACGAACTTTGCCGGCGGCTTCAATTCGGCATAGGTCCAGATCGGCCAGTCACGGTCGTAGAGGTCGAGTTCGGGGGTAATGTCGGTCAGGTCGATATTGGCTTCCCAGTAGGCGTCGACCGTGCCGACATCGCGCCAATAGGCCTCGTTCTCGGCCGTCGAGCGCACGCAGGATTTGGCGAAGCGATGCGCGATCGCCTTACCGTGCTGGACGATGTAGGGGATGATGTCCTTGCCGAAGTCGCGGCTGGAGCCTGGCTCGGCCGCATCGCGGCGCAACTGTTCCATCAGGAACTTGGTCTTGAAGACATAGATGCCCATGGAGGCCAGCGCGAATTCCGGCTTGTCGGGAATGCCGGGCGGGTCGGCGGGCTTTTCGACGAAGGCGATGATGTTGTCCTTGCCGTCGACATGCATGACACCGAAGCCGGTCGCTTCCATGCGCGGCACTTCGAGGCAACCGACGGTGACGTCGGCATTGGCATCGACGTGCTGGCGCAGCATCAACTCGTAGTCCATCTTGTAGATATGGTCGCCGGCCAGGATGACCATGTATTCGGGCCCATAGGCCTCGATGATGTCGATGTTCTGGTAGACGGCGTCGGCGGTGCCTTCATACCACTGGGTTTCCGAGACACGCTGGGAGGCCGGGAGGATGTCGAAGCTTTCGTTTCGCTCCGGGCGCAGGAAGTTCCAGCCGCGCTGCAGGTGGCGGATCAGCGAATGCGCCTTGTACTGGGTGGCGACACCGAGGCGGCGAATGCCGGAATTCAGCGCATTGGACAGCGCGAAATCGATGATGCGCGTCTTGCCGCCGAAATAGACAGCCGGCTTGGCGCGGCGGTCGGTCAATTCCTTGAGCCGGCTGCCGCGGCCGCCGGCCAGCACATAGGCCATGGCATCGCGCGCCAGCGGCTGGGTTCTCTTCAAGTCTGCCATTTTTTACCCTCCCAAATTACCAGTCTGGAGCATCGCCCGGTCCGCAACGAGTCGACGGACCTAATCCGAAACGAGTTGACGGACCTAGTCCGCAACGAGTTCAAGCATGATCGTCGACAGCGGCGGCAAAAGCATCGTTGCCGAAATGCCTCCTCCTTCCGCCCTGGCTTCGACCACACCGCCATTGCCCTTGCCCGAACCACCGTAGTCCGAAGCGTCGGTGTTGATGATTTCGCGCCATTTGCCGACCTTGGGCAATGGCACGCGATAATTGTCGCGCGGCACTGGCGTGAAGTTGGAAATGACGGCGATCGGGTTGCCGCCGGGCGCGCTGCGCAGCCAGGCGAAGACCGAATTTTCCTTGTCGTCGACGATCAGCCAGGAGAAGCCGTCCGGCTCGCAGTCGCGTGCATGCAGCGCTGGGCGCGAGCGATAGAGATAGTTGAGGTCGCGCACCGTCTGCCAGACGCCGCGATGCGGGTGGAAGTCGAGCAGGTTCCAGTCGAGCGCGCGCGCCTCGCTCCACTCGCGGCGCTGGGCGAATTCCTGGCCCATGAACAACAGCTTCTTGCCGGGATACCCCCACATGAAGGCATAGAAGGCGCGCAAAGTCGCGAACTTCTGCCAGTCGTCGCCGGCCATCTTGCCGAGCAGCGTGCCCTTGCCGTGCACGACCTCGTCATGGGACAGCGGCAGCACGAAATTCTCGGAGAAAGCGTAGGTCAGGCCGAAGGTCAGGTCGTTGTGGTGATGTTTGCGGAAGATCGGCTCCTTGGCGAAATACTCCAGCGTGTCGTGCATGAAGCCCATGTTCCATTTGAAGCCGAAGCCCAGCCCGCCTTCATGCACCGGGGCCGAGACCTTCGGCCATGAGGTCGATTCCTCGGCGATGGTCATCACGCCGGGATGGTGGCCGTAGACCTCCCTGTTCATCTTCTGCAGGAAGGACACCGCTTCGAGGTTTTCGCGGCCGCCCTTCTCGTTGGGGATCCATTCGCCGGCCTTGCGCGAATAATCGAGGTAGAGCATCGAGGCCACCGCGTCGACGCGCAAACCGTCGACATGGTATTTCTCGGCCCAGAACAGCGCATTGTTGACCAGGAACGACACCACCTCGCGGCGGCCGAAATTGTAGATCGCGGTGTTCCAGTCGGGATGAAAACCCTTGCGCGGATCGGCATGCTCATAGAGCGCTGTGCCGTCGAAATTGGCCAGGCCATGCGCGTCGACCGGGAAATGCGCCGGCACCCAGTCGAGGATGACGCCGACGCCGGCGCGGTGCGCACCGTCGACGAAACGGGCGAAGCCGTCGGGGTCGCCGAAGCGCGCCGAGGGGGCATAAAGTCCGGTTGTCTGATAACCCCATGACGGGTCATAGGGATGTTCGGAGATCGGCAGGAACTCGATGTGGGTGAAGCCGGTCTCGACAGCATAGGGGATCAGCTGGTTGGCGAGTTCGTCCCATGACAGGAAGCTGCCATCATCGTGCTGCTGCCACGAACCGGCATGGACCTCGTAGATCGATATGGCTTCGCGCCGGGGATCGGCCTTTCGCCAGTAATTGCGATGCGCCTCGTCGCCCCATTCATGCGCCGGCGGCACCGCCGTCACTGAGGCTGTGGCCGGGCGCAATTCCGACTTGAAGGCGAACGGATCGGCCTTGAGCGGCAGGCGCACGCCGTCCGGGGCAATGATCTCGTATTTATAGGGGTGGCCGGCGCCGATATCGGGAATGAACAGTTCCCAGATGCCGGTGTCGCGGCGGTCCCGCATCGTATGGCGGCGACCGTCCCATTCGTTGAAGTCGCCGACCACGGAGACGCGCCTTGCATTGGGCGCCCAGACGGCGAAATTGACGCCCGACGCGCCTTCATGGTCGAGGAGATGGGCGCCGAGCTTGTCGAACAGCCTGAGGTGCGACCCTTGCGCGATATAGTAGTCGTCCATCGGGCCGAGCACCGGGCCGAAGGAATAGGGATCGGTCAGCCACCAGTCGCCGCCGGCATTTTTGGCGTGATAGCGCAGCGGCTGACGCTTCTTGATTGACAGTCTGCCTTCGAAGAAACCGGCGTCGTCGCACCGCGTGAGTTCGCCGGCGTTCTTGCCGGCCAGCGTGTATGCGGTGACGAACTCGGCATTGGGGACGAAGCAGCGGGCAACCAGGCTCTTGCCGGCATCATGCACGCCCAGGATTGCAAAAGGATCGCCATGCGTGCCTGCAACAATTGCGGCGACATCGCCGGCTGACGCCAGCCCGTCCGACCCGCTCGTCGTCGCGGTCGCGCGCGGTTTCTTCATCAGGCGGTGTCCCTCCCTGGGAACCAGTTCTTGTGCACAAGACCCATTGTCGTGGCCTCATGCAATCATATCAGGCGGGCACGTTCCAGATTTCTTTCGCATATTGGCGGATCGTGCGATCGGAAGAGAACCAGCCGACGCGGGCAACGTTGCGGATAGCGCGCGCGTACCAATCGGGGCTGTTGCGCCAGACGGCGTCGACATCGCGCTGGGCGGCGGCATAGGCGTCGAAATCCGCCGCCACCATGAACCAGTCGCTGTTGTAGAGACCGTCGACCAGCTCGCGGTAGCGATCCGGCTGGTCGGGCGAGAACACGCCCGACGATACCGCGGCGACAGCCTGCGCCAATTCAGGGGAGCCCTCGATCACGGCGCGCGGGTTGTAGCCATTGCTGCGCCGCTCGGCGACTTCCGCCGTGCTCAGGCCGAAGATGAAGATGTTGTCGTCGCCAACGCATTCCTTGATCTCGACATTGGCGCCGTCGAGCGTACCGATGGTCAAGGCGCCGTTCAGCGCGAACTTCATGTTGCCGGTGCCCGACGCCTCCATGCCGGCAGTCGAAATCTGCTCGGACAGGTCGGCGGCCGGCATCATCACCTCGGCCAGGCTGACATTGTAGTTCGGCACGAACACCACTTTCAGCAGGCCGCGCACCGACGGGTCGCTGTTGATGACCTTGGCAACGTCGTTGGCCAGTTTGATGATCAGCTTGGCATTGTGGTAGCTGGGCGCCGCTTTGCCGCCGAAGAATTTGACGCGCGGCATCCAGTCCTGTTCGGGATGCGAGCGGATCTGGTCGTAGAGCGCGATCGCTTCCAGGATGTTGAGCAACTGGCGCTTGTATTCGTGGATGCGCTTGACCTGGATGTCGAACAGCGCCGACGGGTCGAGCTTGATGCCGAGCCGGTCGGCGACCAGATTGGCGAGCTTGATCTTGTTGGAGCGCTTGACGGCGGCGAACTTGTCGCGGAAGGCGGCGTCACCGGCAAAGGCTTCGAGCCCCTTGATGGCGTCGATGTCGTCGAGGAAACGGTCCCCGATCGCCGCGCGGGCGAGCGCGGTGAGGCCTGGATTGCACTGGATCAGCCAGCGGCGTGGCGTGATTCCGTTGGTCTTGTTGTTGATGCGATCGGGATAGAGCTTGTGGAGATCGGCAAACACCGTCTCCTTCATCAGCTCGGTGTGCAACGCCGACACGCCATTGATCGAGTGCGAGCCGACAAAGGCCAGGTTACCCATGCGCACGCGGCGGTCGCCATTTTCCTGGATCAGCGAGATGCGGCTGATCTGCTCATTGGAAAACTGGTTGGTGGCGCGGGCCTCAAGCAAAACCTGCGCATTGATGGCGTAGACGATCTGCATATGGCGCGGCAAAAGCCGTTCGAACAGCGGCACCGGCCAGCTTTCCAGCGCCTCCGGTAGCAGCGTGTGGTTGGTGTAGCCGAAGGTGCGCTTGGTAATATCCCAGGCCTGGTCGAAATCCATGCCATGGACGTCCATCAGCAGGCGCATCAGCTCCGGCACGGCGATCGCCGGATGGGTGTCGTTGAGATGGATCGCCGCCTTGTCGGGCAGCGAGGCGAGATCGCCATACTGGCTGAGATGGCGCTGGACGATGTCCTGCAGCGACGCGGTGGAGAAGAAATATTCCTGCCGCAGCCGCAGTTCCTGGCCGGCCTTGTGGGAATCTGCGGGGTAAAGCACACGCGACAAGGCATCGGCCTTGTTGCTTTCGGCCAGCGCGCCGATGTGGTCGCCGGCGTTGAACTTGTCGAGCAGGATCGGATCGACCGGCATGCCGGACCAAAGCCGCAGCGTGTTGACGCGGTTGGCGCGCCAGCCGACCACCGGGGTGTCGTAGGCGACGGCCTGGACATGCTCGGTCGGCTTCCAGACGTGACGTTCGAGCCGGCCATCCTTGGAGGTGATCGATTCCACCGAGCCGCCGAAGCCGACCTCGAAGGCACGCTCCCGCCGCTCGAACTCCCAGGGGTTGCCGTGGTCGAGCCAGGTTTCGGGCAGTTCGACCTGCCAGCCATCATGGATCTCCTGGCGGAACATGCCGTTGGCGTAGCGAATGCCGTAGCCATGCGCGGGAATGTCGACGGTCGCCATGCTTTCCATGAAGCAGGCGGCGAGCCGGCCAAGACCGCCATTGCCGAGCGCTGCATCCGGTTCGAGCCCGGCGATGAGGTCGAGGTCGACGCCCAGCGACTTGAGCGCTTCTCGCATATTGTCCATCAGGCCGAGATTGGAGAAGGCATCGCGCATCAGCCGGCCGATGAGGAATTCGAGCGACAGGTAATAGACGCGCTTTTCCTGCTGGGCGTAGGCCTCCTGCGTCGCCTGCATCCAGTGATCGACGATGCGGTCGCGCACGACCTTGATCGAGGCTGTCAGCCAATCATATTGCGTGGCAACGGAGGTGCCTTTGCCGACCCGGTATTTGAGAGCCAGCAAGACTTCGTCGGCCAGCGTCTTGGGATCGGGTATTTCGAGATCGGGGGCTTTGGCTGTCATTGTTCGCGTCATACTGCCTCTCGTGATCGTGCTGCGATCATACCGGCTTTCGCTCTCAGTCCCAGCCTATCCTAGTGCATCGCAACATACGTTCAATCGATTTAGACCAGCATGCCGCCAGTTCCCCTGCGGCAATTTATCCGTCGAGCGGATCAGGCAGCGAGTGCAGCCTCCGGCGGAACCTTCGCTCCCGTCATGAAGGCGACGGCGTCGGACATGGTATATTGCTTGGGATCGATGACGCAGAGGCGACGTCCCAGCCGATGGATATGGATACGGTCGGCCACTTCGAAGACATGCGGCATGTTGTGCGAGATCAGCACGATCGGCAGGCCTCTTTTCTTGACATCGAGGATCAGTTCCAGCACGCGGCGGCTCTCCTTGACGCCGAGTGCCGCGGTCGGCTCGTCCATGATCACCACGCGGCTGCCGAAAGCGGCGGCGCGCGCCACCGCCACGCCCTGACGCTGGCCGCCCGACAGCGTTTCCACCGCCTGGCTGATGTTCTGGATGGTCATCAGGCCAAGCTCGGTCAGCTTGTCGCGGGCGCGCTTTTCCATTGCCGGCCGGTCCAGCATGCGAAGCCAGTCGCCGAGGAAGCCGGGTTTGCGGATCTCGCGGCCGAGGAACATGTTGTCGGCGATCGACAGGGCCGGCGACAAAGCCAGGTTTTGGTAGACCGTCTCGATGCCCGCCTCGCGCGCCTCCATGGGCGATTTAAAAGCGACAGCCTTGCCTTCAAGACGGATCTCGCCTTCGTCGGGCACGGCGGCGCCGGAAATCGCCTTGATCAGCGATGATTTGCCGGCGCCATTGTCTCCGATGACGGCCAGGATTTCGCCGGGGTAGAGGTCGAAGTCGGCATTGTCGAGGGCGGTGACACGGCCATAGCGCTTGATCAGGCCGCGCGCGGTGAGGATGGGTTCCACGGTCATGCCGAAACCTTTCTGATCCATTGGTCGATCGCCACGGCGCCGATGATCAGCACACCGGTGAGCAGCACCTTCCATTGCGGATCGGCGCCCAGCATGTTGAGGCCCATCGAGACGACGCCGACGATCATCGCGCCGAAAAGGGTGCCCAGAATTGAGCCGCGCCCGCCGAACAGTGAAATGCCGCCGATCACCGTCGCGGTTATCGCCTGCAGGTTGTAGTCGGTGACGGCGGCTGACGGCGAGATCGAGCCGTTGCGGCCGATGGAAACCCAGGCAGCGAAAGCGGCGATCAACCCGGCAAGGGTGTAGACCGTCATCAACACTTTCTTGGTCTGGATACCAGACAGCTTCGCCGCCTCCTGATCATCGCCAACGGCGTAGACATGGCGGCCCCAGGCGGTGTGATTGAGCACGTACCAGAGGATCAAAACGAGCACGACCGTGGCGATGACGCCCAGTGTCAGCACCGCCGTGCCGATCTTGAAACTCAGGGCAAAGAGATGCAGCAGCGGCGCCTGGGCGTCGACATCGGTATCGCGGATCGTCTCGTTGGCCGAATAGATGAAGTTCGTCGCCATGACGATGTTCCAGGTGCCGAGCGTGACGATGAACGGCGGCAGCTTCATGTAGGCGACCAGCAAACCGTTGAGCAGGCCGCAGGCTGCGCCGGCGGCAAGCCCGATGGGCACTGCGAGCACGGCCGGCATGCCGTAGCTGACCGCGCAATTGCCCATGATCACGGCTGAAATCACCATGATCACGCCGATCGACAGGTCGATGCCGGCGGTCAGGATGACCAGTGTCTGCGCGGCACCGAGGATGCCGACGATGGCGATCTGCTGCAGGATCAGCGTCAGCGTATAGGATGAGAAGAAACGCCCGCCAATGGCGATGCCGAAAATTACGATCGACAGGACCAGCACAATCAGCGGCACCGCCGCCGGCGTGGAGTGCAGGAAATGCTGGATGCGCTTGACGGCCGATTTGTGCTCGTCAAAGGCGGCAACGCTTGTGTCGCTGCTCGAGAGAACCTTCTCGAATTCCTGTGCTTGAGCCATGTTTCCTCCCCTGGGCTTCAGCTCCATGCCGAGACCCGCTCGCGCCTGTCCGGTCTGCTGCCGGGATTTTTCGCGTGACGCATCGTCCACCCGAAGCGGCCGGGGATCAAGCCCCCGGCCGTCAGCTTGTCGCTGGCTGTCAGACAGCCATCAGCCCCAGCACTTGGCGAGGCCTTCCTTGGTGTCGATCGACTTCACGCCATTGGCCGGCTTGTCGGTGACGAGGTTGACGCCGGTGTCGAAGAAGTTCTTGCCTTCGGTCGGCTTCGGCTTGGCGCCGTCCTTGGCGAAGGCGGCGATCGCCTCGATGCCGAGTGCCGCCATCTGCAGCGGGTATTGCTGCGAGGTGGCGCCAATGACGCCTTCGGTCACCGACTTCACGCCGGGGCAGCCGCCATCGACCGAGACGATCAGCACCTGGCTTTCGAGACCGACCGCCTTGAGCGCCTGGTAGGCGCCGACAGCGGCGGGCTCGTTGATGGTGTGGATGACGGTGATGGAGTTGTCCTTCTGCAGAAGGTTTTCCATCGCCTTGCGGCCGCCTTCTTCATTGCCGTTGGTGACGTCGTGGCCGACGATGCGGGCATCGTCCTCATCGCCGATCTTGTTGGGATCCTTCACGTCGATGCCGAAGCCCATCATGAAGCCCTGGTCGCGCAGCACATCCACGGTCGGCTGTGAGGGGGTCAGGTCGAGGAAACCGATCTTGGCGTCCTTGGCCTTGTCGCCGAGGGTCGCGGCTGCCCAGGCGCCGATCAGCTTGCCGGCTTCCAGATTGTCCGTCGCGAAGGTCGCGTCGGCGGCATCGATCGGGTCCAGCGGGGTATCGAGCGCGATCACCAGCAGGCCGGCGTCACGCGCCTTCTTCACCGTCGGCACAATGCCCTTGGTGTCGGACGCGGTGATCAGGATGCCCTTGGCGCCGTCGGCGATGCAGCTTTCGATCGCCGCCACCTGGCTCTCGCTATCGCCGTCGATCTTGCCGGCATAGGTCTTGAGGTCGACGCCAAGTTCCTTGGCCTTGGCGGTCGCGCCCTCCTTCATCTTGACGAAGAAGGGGTTGGTGTCGGTCTTGGTGATCAGGCAGGCGCCGACGCCGGCGGCCGATGCTGTCGAAGCAAACGCCATCAGGCCGAGGCCCGCCGCGGCGAACACGGTGGACTTCAATAAAGCTTTGGTCACGATCTTCCTCCCATGGAACCATGCGGATGCCGCCAACCGGCATCTCAAGCGCATCCACTGAAGTTCTCCCAGTGTGGACGCGCCCTCAAATGACACCAGCGGGAGCCGCCTGTCAATAATTAAATCACTCTTATTTATTATTGACAGCTTTGCGCGGTTCACTCATTCTGCCGCAAAAGCAGTAAGAATAAACCAAGGGAAGGAACAAGGGTGGAGACCGGCATTGCGAGGCACGGTTCGCCCGAGGCGGCCGCCAGCCGTCTCCACCGTGGCACCAACCAGAGCGGCATGCGCGACCACAATGAGCGGCTGGTGCTGTCGTTGGTTCGCCAGCATGGCAGCTTGGCCAAATCAGACATTGCGCGCATGACCGGGCTTTCAGCGCAGACCGTCTCGGTCATCATGCGCGAACTGGAGGAAGACAGCCTGCTGCTGCGCCAGGCGCCGTTGCGCGGCAAGATCGGCCAGCCCTCCATCCCGATGGCGCTGAACCCCGAAGGCGCCTTCTTCATCGGCCTCAAGATCGGCCGCCGCAGCGCCGAACTGGTGCTGATCGATTTCCTCGGAACTGTGCGTTCCATGCTGCAGCACTCCTACCGCTATCCGGCGCCGCGCGAGACGGTTGAGTTCGTCACCGAAGGCATGAAGACGATGCGCGCCGAACTGACACCTGCGCAGGACAAGCGCATTGCCGGGCTCGGCATCGCCATGCCGTTCGAACTGTGGAACTGGGCCGACACCGCCGGCGCGCCGCGCGACATCATGGACGAATGGCGCCATCGCGACATCCGTGCCGACATCCAGGCGCAGTGCGAATTCCCGGTCTATCTGCAGAATGACGCCACCTCCGCCTGCGGCGCCGAACTGGTGTTCGGCCAGACCGGCGGCGCGCGCGACTTCGTCTATTTCTATATCGGCGCCTTTGCCGGCGGCGGCATCGTGCTCAACGGCCGGCTGTTCGGCGGGCCAACCGGAAATGCCGGGGCGCTGGGTTCGATGCCGGTGCCGGGACCAGACGGCAAGCCGACGCAGCTCATCGACGTCGCCTCGATCGCCATGCTGGAAAAGGCGCTTAACGGACGCGGCATTGACGGCTCCTATCTCTGGACCTCGCCGCAGGAATGGGGCGAGATCGGCGCCGATCTGGACGACTGGATTGCCACCGCCTCGCAGGCGCTTGCCTACGCCATTGTCGCGGCGTCCTCGGTGATCGATTTCGAGGCCGCGGTGATCGATGGCTGGATGCCGCTCGCCGTACGCCGCCGGCTCGTCGATGCCGTCAGGCAGGCGATCGGCACCATTGACGGCGAAGGCCTGAAGCTTCCGGTGGTGCGCGAAGGCACCGTCGGCATCCATGCCCGGGCGCTGGGCGGCGCCAGCCTGCCGCTGTCCGAACGCTTCCTCATCGGTTCGACCACCATTTCCCGGAGCACCTGAATGCTGATCGGTATTCCGTCGCTGCTCGGTCCGGAGCTTCTGGCGACATTGCGCGCCATGGGCCATGGCGACGAGATCGCGCTTGTCGACGGCAACTATCCGGCGGAGGAGCAGGCAAACCGGCTGGTGCGCGCCGACGGCCATCATCTCATTCCGGTGCTCGACGCCATTTTGAGCGTGCTGCCGGTAGACGACTTCGTGCCGGAAGCGCTGTTTCGTGCCTCGGTCAAAGGCGATCCCTCGGTTGCCGATCCGGTCCACCATGAAATCGAAACGATCTGCACCAGGCGCGCGCCGGGCCGCAAGGTGGTTGCGCTGGCGGGCGCCGACTTCTATGCACGCGTCCGGTCGGCATATGCAATCGTCGCGACCAGCGAACCCCGGCTCTATGCCAACATCATCATCCGCAAGGGCGTGATCTATCCGCCGGAGAACAAGAAATCATGATCCTCTGCTGCGGCGAAGCCCTGATCGACATGCTGCCGCGCACCACGACACAGGGCGAGCCGGCCTTTGCGCCCTATGTCGGCGGCGCGGTGTTCAACACGGCGATCGCGCTTGGCCGCCTCGGCGCGCCCGCCGGCTTCTTTTCCGGCCTGTCGTCGGATCTGTTCGGCGGCCAGTTCCGCGAGGCGCTCGGCGCAAGCAAGGTCAGCTCCACCTATGCGCATACCTCCCCTCGCCCGACCACGCTCGCCTTCGTGCGGCTCACCAACGGCCAGGCGACCTACACTTTCTACGACGAGAACACCGCCGGGCGCATGCTGACGATAGAGGATCTGCCGAAACTGGGCGCCGAGATCGAAGCCATGCTGTTTGGCGCCATCAGCCTGATTTCGGACCCGGCGGGTGCTGCCTACGAAGAATTCATGAAACGCGAGCACGAACGCCGCGTCATGATGCTCGACCCCAACATCCGGCCGAACTTCATCCCCGACAAAGCCAAGCACCTCCGGCGCATCCGCTCGATGATGGCGATGGCCGACATCGTGAAGCTATCGGATGAGGATCTGCACTGGTTCGGCGAGGCCGGCTTGCATGAGGACGTCATCCGCAACTGGCTGGATCGCGGCCCGAAGCTGATCGTCGTTACCCACGGCAGCGAAGGTGCCGTCGGCTACAGCAGGGAACACAAGGTCACGGTGACGCCTGAGAAAGTCGAGGTGGTCGACACGGTCGGCGCCGGCGACACTTTCAATGCCGGCATTCTGGCCTCGCTGCACGAGCAAGGCCTGCTCACCAAGGCCGGGATCGGCGGCCTTTCGGAGGACGCCATCCGTCAGGCGCTGGCCCTCGGCGCCAAAGCGGCGGCGGTGACCGTGTCGCGGGCCGGCGCCAACCCGCCCTGGCGGCACGAAATCGCCTGATCCACGCTTAGTCCGCCGCCAGCCGCTGCAAGCAGCCGATCACTTTATGTTTCCGCGAGCCGGAAAGACGCACTGAATTAGCCGGATTAATAGGCGGCGAAGCCCGGATTTCCGGCATCTTGCGGCAATGCAGGGAAAGCCTGAAGTAACAGGCTGCGACACCTAGACAACCCGTCCCGCGGCCGGTCCGGCTTTCTAGACCGGCCCAACTCTGGTACCAGCGGCCCGGTTAAGTTGTTGTTTCTGTGCGTGTCATTGTCCCCGGGGCAGCCCGCACCACACCGTTTTGAGGCCGACATGCAGTTCATCGATCTTGGCGCGCAGCGCGAACGTATCCGCGACCGGCTGAAGGCCGCGATCGACAATGTCGTCGAGGAAGGCCGCTATATCCTCGGACCGCAAGTCACCGAATTCGAAAACAAGCTCGCAGCCTATATCGGCACCAAGCATGTCGTGGCCTGCGCCAACGGCACCGACGCGCTGCTGTTGCCGCTGTTTGCCGCCGGTATCGGCCCCGGCGACGCGGTGTTCGTGCCGAGCTTCACCTTTGCCGCCACGGCGGAAGTGGTGGCGCTTGCCAAGGCCGAACCGGTTTTCGTCGATGTGGACGCCGAGACCTACAACATCGACATCGCCAGCCTCGAGGCGGCGATCGCCATGATCAAGAAGGAAGGCCGGCTGAAGCCGAAGGCGATCATTCCCGTCGATCTGTTCGGGCTCTCCGCCGACTACGAGGCGATCATGGCGATTGCCAAGCGCGAAGGGCTGCTGGTGATCGAGGATGCGGCGCAGTCGATCGGCGGTTCGGCCGACGGCACAATGTGCGGCGCCTTCGGCCATGTCGGCTCGACCAGCTTTTATCCGGCCAAGCCGCTGGGCTGCTACGGCGATGGCGGCGCGATGTTCACCAATGACGACGCGCTGGCCGACCAGCTGCGCTCGTTTGCGTTCCACGGTAAGGGCGAGACGCAGTATGACAATGTCCGCGTCGGCATCAATTCACGCCTCGACACGATCCAGGCGGCGATCCTGATCGAGAAACTCGCCATCCTCGAAGACGAGATGGTCGCCCGCCAGGTGGTGGCCAAGCGCTACGCCGAAGGTCTCGGCGACATCGTCAAGGCGTCACGCAATCTGGGCGGTGGCCGCTCGGCCTGGGCGCAATACGCCATCGAGACGCCGAAGCGCGACGGGTTGAGGGCGCATCTCGGCGAAAAGGGCATCCCTTCGGTGATCTATTATGTGAAGCCGCTGCACGAGCAGGTCGCCTATCGCGACTATCCGCGCACGCCGACCGGGCTTGCGGTTTCGGAGGAACTGCCGAAGCGCATCCTGTGCCTGCCGATGCATCCCTATCTCAGCGAAGCCGACCAGGACCGCATCATCGAGACGATCCGCAACTACATTGGCTCGAACTCGGCGCATGTAGCGGCGGCGTAAGTTACGCCGCGTCCGCCGCCTTCCCGCTCGCAATAAAATGCGGGTTGGCGAAATCCTCGTCGTCGCTCTGTTTGCGCTTGCCATAGGTGAGCGGCTCGCCGTCCAGCGTGCGCGTCATGCCGCCGGCGGCGCGCAGTACGGCGTCGCCGGCCGCCGTGTCCCATTCCATGGTGCGGCCGAAGCGCGGATAGATGTCGGCTTCGGCTGCGGCGAGCAGGCAGAATTTCAGCGATGAGCCGACCGAGACGATCTCGGCGGCGCCGAGATCCTTGATGAAGGCTTCGGTCTCCGGGGTGTTGTGCGAGCGGCTGGCAACGACCGCCAGCGGCGTGACCGCCCTCCTAACCGAAATCCGCCGGCGGCCGACGATACGGAAGTCGCGATCGACCTCGATTGCTTCGGCCCAGCCCGGCCGTCCAGAGAAGAACCGCCCGCTGCACGGTGCGAAGACGACGCCGATCTCCGGCACGCCGTGCCTGACAAGCGCGATGTTGACGGTGAAATCGGTCCGGCGGTTGACGAATTCCTTCGTTCCATCGAGCGGATCGATCAGGAAGAAGGCGCCATCCAGATCGGGCGGCACAATGCCTTCGGCGACCTCTTCCTCGGCCACGCAGGGAATATCGGGATAGGCCGCACGCAGGCCGGCGAGGATGATCGTCTCGCTCTCGCGGTCGGCTTCCGTGACCGGCGAGGAGTCCGACTTGCTGTCGACCGCGCAGCCGGCCTTGAAGACCCGCATCACCTCGCGTCCGGCTTCGAGCGCCAGGCGCTCGAACACGTCGAGCATCACTTCGTCGTCAGATGCCGCCGCCGCTGTCATATTGGTCTTCGGCAATGTCGCGCTCATTCAGCCAGTGTTCCAGAGCCTCTACCATCTCCTCGGCCGTCTTGCCGAGTGTCTTGAGATGGATTTCGGGATTTTCGGGAGCTTCATACGGGGAATCGACGCCGGTGAAGTTCTTGATCTCGCCATTCAGCGCCCGTGCGTAAAGGCCTTTCGGGTCGCGTCGGGCGCATTCCTCGAACGGCGTATCGACGAACACTTCGACGAACTCGCCGTCGGCCATCAACTCCCTGGCCATGCGCCGCTCGGCGCTGAAGGGGGAAATGAAGGAGACGATGACGATCAGCCCGGCATCGGCCATCAGCTTTGCCACTTCGGCGACACGGCGGATGTTTTCGACCCGATCGGCGTCGGTGAAGCCGAGATCGCGGTTGAGGCCGTGGCGGACATTGTCGCCGTCGAGAATGTAGGTGTGACGCCCCGAAGCGAACAGCTTCTTCTCAAGCAGATTGGCGATGGTCGACTTGCCCGAGCCGGAAAGACCGGTGAACCAGAATACGGCGGGGCGCTGGCTCTTGAGGTCGGAGCGGCCGCGCTTGCCGACATCGAGCGACTGCCAATGGATGTTTTCGGCGCGGCGCAAGGAATGCAGGATCATGCCGGCGCCGACCGTGGCATTGGTGATGCGGTCGATCAGGATGAAGGCGCCGGTATCGCGGTTGTCGGCGAAGGTGTCGAAGGCGATCGGCGCCCGGGTCGAGATATTGCAGATGCCGACTTCGTTCATCTCGAGCGACTTCGCCGCCTCGCGAGCGAAGTCGTTGACGTTGACGCGGTATTTCAGGTCGGTGACGGTGGCGCTGGTCTGGTCGGTCTCGGTGCGCAGTATATAGGAGCGTCCCGGCAGCAGCGCTGCCTCGTCGAACCAGACGATGTTGGCGGCGAACTGGTCGGCGACCTGCGGCCGTGCCGCCGGCGACACCAGCATGTTGCCTCTGGAGACCTCGACCTCGTCATCGAGCACAAGGGTGATGGCCTGGCCGGCCACCGCCTGGGCAAGATCGCCGCCTTGCGCGACGATGCGCTTGACCCGCGAGGCCTTGCCGGATTTGGCGACCACCACCTCGTCGCCCTGCGCGACGGAGCCGGACGCGATGGTGCCGGCAAAGCCGCGGAAGTCGAGATTGGGCCGGTTGACATACTGCACCGGAAACCGGAACGGCAGTTCGACCGCGGCCTCGTCGACCGATATGGTTTCGAGATGCTCGATCAGCGACGGGCCGGAATACCACGCCGTCTTGCCGGAGCGGCTGGTGACATTGTCGCCATAGCGGGCCGACATCGGGATCGGCACGATCGTCTGGAAGCCGAGCTCGTGCGAGAACTGCCGGTAATCCTCGACGATACGGTCGAACACCGCCTGGTCGAAATCGACGAGGTCGATCTTGTTGACGGCAAGCACGATATGGCGGATGCCGAGGAGCGAAGCGATGATCGAGTGGCGCCGGGTCTGGCGCAGCACACCCTGGCGCGCATCGATCAGCACGATGGCGAGATCGGCAGTCGATGCGCCGGTCGCCATGTTGCGGGTGTACTGTTCATGGCCGGGGGTGTCGGCGACGATGAACTTGCGCTTGGGCGTGGCGAAGAAGCGGTAGGCGACGTCGATGGTGATGCCTTGCTCGCGCTCGGCCTCGAGGCCGTCGACCAGAAGCGCGAAGTCGATGTCGTCGCCAGTGGTGCCGTGCTTGCGGGAATCGCGCTCGAGTGCGGCGAGCTGGTCCTCGAAGATCTGCTTTGTGTCGGACAAAAGACGGCCGATCAGCGTCGACTTGCCGTCGTCGACCGAGCCGCAGGTGAGGAAGCGCAGCAGCGACTTCTTCTCCTGCGCCGCCATGTATTCGCGCACGCCGTCGGTGGGAGCGAGGCTCTTGGCCAGGATATGGCGCATGCTCAGAAATATCCCTCGCGCTTCTTCTTTTCCATCGAGCCGGCTTCATCGCGGTCGATGAGGCGGCCCTGGCGCTCGGAGGTGCGCGCCGTCAGCATCTCGCCGACGATGGCTTCGAGCGTGTCGGCGTCGGATTCGATGGCGCCGGTCAGCGGATAACAGCCGAGCGTGCGGAAACGCACCAGACGGTTCTCCATCGTCTCACCGGGGCGCAATTGCATGCGATCGTCATCCTTCATGATCAGCATGCCGTCGCGTTCGACCACCGGCCGCTCCTTGGCGAAATAGAGCGGCACGATCGGGATGTTTTCCTGCAGAATGTACTGCCAGATATCGAGCTCGGTCCAGTTCGACAGCGGAAACACGCGGATCGATTCGCCCGGCGCGATGCGGGTGTTGAAGATCTTCCACATCTCCGGCCGCTGGTTCTTCGGGTCCCAGACATGCTGGGCGTTGCGGAAGGAAAAGATGCGCTCCTTGGCGCGCGACTTCTCCTCGTCGCGCCGAGCCCCGCCGAAGGCAGCGTCAAAGCCGTATTTGTCGAGCGCCTGGCGCAACGCCACCGTCTTCATGACATGGGTGTGGGTGTTCGAGCCATGGTCAAAGGGGTTGATACCGTCGCGCACGCCGTCTTCATTGACGTGGACCAGCAGGTCGAAGCCGAGCTTCTGCGCCATCTGGTCGCGAAAGGCGATCATCTCGCGGAACTTCCAGGTGGTGTCGACATGCAGGAAGGGGAAAGGCGGCTTGGCCGGATAGAAGGCCTTCATCGCCAGATGCATCAGCACGGAGGAATCCTTGCCGACGGAATAGAGCATCACCGGCTTGGAGAAGGAGGCGGCAACCTCACGGAAGATGTGGATGGACTCGGCCTCGAGCCGCTGCAGGTGCGTAAGCGCGATGTTCATGGACTGTGAGCGTTCTCTCGTGCAATCCAGACCTTGCATCAGATGGATCGGGCGTCCTTTTCAGCCGCCCGGTTCAAGCTTCACTGCTGGACACTATCGGTTCGTGCCGGCGTTCTAGCAGATCGCCACCTGATATAACAACGCTGGAAAGGCCGGCGGCCACACCGATCGGCAACGAATTTTCCATGAAAAGCCTAGAATCCGAAAATTCCTGCCCGACGGAGCGATAGCATTCAAAGGCCGGGAAAAATCTTGCCTGGACCGAAAGAAACGCCGGCCCGACCTCGTCGCACTTTCGAAAACCGCACCCAGCCGCTATACCGGCTCCTGAACCTGCGCCGGGCGGCATGCCGCAAATGCCGCCGCCAAACATCGTCCGTCGCCAAGCGACCCAGCGCATTGTGAACCAGAGCATTGACCCCGATTTCCGCCATCAAGCAGCACGTTTCGCCGTCACGGATCAACATCACCTTCTCCATTCTGTGCTTCTTTTTCCCGCCGGTGCTGGGATCGGCGGTCAGCTTTTTGTTCAATGGCGGCGGCCTGTGGTCGGTGCTTCTGCTTGCGCTGAAAAGACGGCGTTTCAACATCGACCGGCCGATGACCGCGATGACGGTGGCCATCTATGCCTATTGCGCAGCCAGCGTGCTCGCCTCCATCGTCAACAATTCGATCGCCAGGGATGCGCCGCATCTGGCAGGGCTGATCACCTTCCTGTTTTTCCCTGTCTCATACGCGACCTGGAGCATTACCGAGAAAACCACGCTGACGCGCATCGTCGTGCTGGCGAGCGCCGCCGCCTGTTTTGGCGCCCTGCTGCTGGCGGTCGTGCAATATCACGGGCTGGGCATACGGGCCGAAGGCGGCGCCGGCAATCCGATCGTGTTCGCGACCGTCGCCTGCCTCAGCATGATGATGTGCCTGGCAGGCGCCTTATCGGGTGTCGAAAAGAACAGGGCGTTGCTGGCCTGCGCGACACTGGCCGGCGCGGTCGCCATTGTCTGTTCGGGGTCGCGGATCATCTGGCTGGCGATGCTGGTGGCCGGCATCGCGGTCCTGCTGATCAACCGTCGCAAGCTCAACAACAGAAACGCCATTCGGCTTTTGCTGATTGCGGGCGCGATCGGCATCGTCATCGCGGTCATTGGTCTCCCCATCATTTCCGAGCGCGCGGCCTTCCTGTTCAGCGACTGGGATGCGCTCGCCACGAAGGGCGACCACACGACCGCGCTCGGCTTGCGCGCAGCACTTTGGCAGATTGGGCTGAGCGCCTTCCACGACATGCCGATTTTCGGTCACGGCATTGCTGCAAGCCGTGAGCTGATAAAGGATGGATTCCACAATCAGTTCCACATGCCGTCCACGGGCTTCAGCCATTTTCACAATGGCTTCCTGACTGCATTGGTGGAGGCCGGGCTGCTTGGAGCCGTAACGCTCGCGGCTGTGTTCTTCGTTGCCGCGAGAAACGCGGCCATCGTGCTGCGCACCAGCACGGACGCGATCGAGCGGTTCGGCGCCACGATGATTGTCGTCACTGCGATCACCTACCTCATCGGCGGCCTGACCGGCATCCTGATCGGCCACGACATCCTCGATGCCACACTGATGGTGTTCCTGGTGTCCGGGACATATCTTGCATCGGGCCGGCAACAAATGCTGCCGGAACAACAGGCCCCGGCGCCCCAGGCAAGCCGGCCGTGAAAGTGCTGGTCACAGGCGCGACGGGTTTCATCGGCAGGCAGGTCGTCAACCAGCTGCGCGAAGCCGGGTTCGGGGTGCGCATGGCATCGCGCCACCCGGAACGGCTCGATCCCGTGAGCGATGCGGTTTTGTTGCCGGACTTCGACGCACCGGCTCAGGCATACCAGGCGCTGATGCGAGATATCACCCATGTCGTCCACTGTGCGGCGCTCAACAATGACCGCAAGGCGAGCGAAGCCGACTTCATGGCAGCCAACGCGACACTGACCGCGCAGCTGGCGCGCGCGGCCGCCTCGCGGACAAGCGGGCGCTTCATCTATCTGTCGTCGATCCGGGCAGTAGCCGGTCCCGGTTTCAGCGGAACGATCAGCGAGGCGACGCTCCCTGCCCCGCAATGCGCCTACGGGCGCTCGAAACGCGAAGGCGAGATCAAGACACTGGAAGCCTATGCGTCCAGGCCCTCCGATGCCACGGCGCTGCGCCTGCCGCCGGTCTATGGCGAAGGCATGAAGGGAAACCTGCGTGGAATGATGCGGGCTGCCGCCATTGCCTTACCATTGCCCTTAGGCGCTTTCACCGCAGTTCGTTCGCTGATATCGCGCGACGCGGTGGCTGGCGCCGTGGCGCATCTTTTGACTCGCCCCACGCCACCGCGCCCGACCTATGTCCTGGGCGATGCTTCCCCCGTTGCGATGTTCGAAATCTTGACTGCATTCAGGCACGGATACGACGTTCCGACCCGGCTCGTTCCTGTGCCGGCCTGGCCATTCAGGCTGTTCGCCACACTGCTTGGCAGAAAAGCAGCGTACGACGCTTCCATGGCGACACAGATTTGCGACCCGTCACTGCTGATCTCGGAAGGCTGGATGCCGGAAACCGACACGCTCGGCCGGATTGAGGAACTTGCACGACAGGCCCGTCAGGTCCGGTAGATTGTGCCAAGCAGGATTTTGACGTCGAGGCCGATCGAGGCTCCCCTGAGATATTCGGCATCCGTTTCGGCGCAGAGTTTCGGATCCGACATGTCGATGCCTTTCATCTGTGCCAGCCCGGTAATGCCCGGAAGTGCGGCAAGCACACCCAATTGCCTGCGGCGTTCGATCAATTCGGTTTGCGTGGGCAGGCATGGACGCGGCCCAACCAGGCTCATCTCGCCCTTGAGCACGTTCCAGAGCTGCGGCAGCTCGTCGATCTTGAATTTCCGCAGCACCTTGCCGACGGCAGTGACGGAAATTGCCGGCGCCTGATGCGAGGGCAGAGACGGCGTTCCCACAACCATCGTGCGCAGCTTGTGGCAGGCAAACGGCACCCCGTGCTGGCCGACACGGGTTTGAGAGAAGAGTGCCGGTCCAGGCGACGTCGTCCTGATTGCCAGCATGGCAAGCAGGACGAAAGGCGAGGCCAGTGGCAGCAGCAGCGCCGCCACCGCCAGGTCGAAAGCTCGCTTGGGTTCCCTCATGGCCGTGTCTGCATGCTCTAGATCCGCCGCCAGATGAAGGCCAGATAGAGCCCAAGCGTCCCAGCCAGCGTCTGCCGGTAGACGCCGCTTTTCCTGAGAAGGCGCAGGCGTCGCAGGATACCGCCCTTTCGTGCCCTGATGAACAGGCCGAGACAGGCGGCGGCATCCCTCGAGAGGATGTCGCGATTGACCGCCAGGCCGCTCAGATTGTGATCGGTCCAGACGGCGAACTCGCCCCTGAACAGGCGCCCCAGCCGCGACAGCCTCGCCTTCCACGACACGTTGGCGCCGACCAAGTTTGCCTCATGCTGGCGGTAGCGCACCAGCGGTCGCGGGTCATAGCGGACAATGCCGCCGGCAGCCGTGACGATCAGATAGGTCCACCAGTCATGGCTGACGAACTCGGTCCGTGCCGATGCCTTTGCCAGCAACTTTCGCGCGGCGCGGTTGATCATCATCGTGTTGCCGCCGGCAATGCTTTGCACAAGCGCATTGCGAAATGCGGGTGGATGCTGGAACAGCGGCGAATACCCTTGCGCTGCTCCGGTTTCGGACATGGTCGCGGTTCTGGAGCAAAACAGCAGCGGCGTTCCGGCGTCGTGCCCTTGCATCCAGGCAATGGCGCTCTCCAGCCTGTCCGGCTCCCAGATGTCGTCCTGGTCGCAGAAGGCGTAGTAGTCGGCCTCGATGCGCGGATCGATGATCATCGCGCGGAAATTGGCGGCAAAGCCTTGGCGAGGACCATTCGACAGGGTCAACCGGCCCTTGGACCAGCGGCTCTGCCAGGCGCCGATAATGGCCGAAGTGCCGTCTGTCGAACCGTCGTCGGAAACCCAGAGGTCGACAACAGGATGCGATTGCGCAGCCAGCGACGCGAGCTGCTCGTCAAGGAAAGCCGCGCCATCTTTCGTGCCCAGCAGCACGGCCACGCGCTGATCTTGTCTGCTCACTGGTTCAAAATCATCTGCAAACGCCTGGGAACGGCCATCGGATCGGTTTCAATAGCCAATCCCGGTCGATCAGGACAGGCTCTTTGTTTTGACGCAATCCCGGACAGAAAACCGCTCCACACTTTTCTTGGAATTGCTCTAACCAGCTTGCCCGACTGTTTTCGCAACGGTTTCCCGGCGTGCCTCACTTGGAGGCTCTTCCGCCTGATAGAGGCCGGCCATGACGGCGAGCGCCGAGGCCTTGTCCTGATCGCGCATGGCCGCCTGCAGCAATGTCAGCGCCGCCTGGACCTTGGGCCATCCCACGACATCGGTCCTGAGGCCGAAGATCTTGGGGATATCCAGCGCGACGATCTCCTCATTGCCGCCATGCAGCACTTCGTGAAGCTTCTCGCCCGGCCTGATCCCGGTGAAACGGATCGGAATGTCGGTGTAGGGGCTTTTGCCGGCCATGCGGATCATGGTTTCAGCGACTTCGAGGATCGGCACCGGCTTGCCCATGTCGAGCATGTAGATGGCGTAGTCGTCCTTGCCCTGGCGCCGCTCGGCGTCGGCCGCCGACATGATGACGAGGTCGACGGCTTCGGCCACCGTCATGAAGTAGCGGGTCATGCGGCGATCGGTGATGGTGACCGGACCGCCGGCCTCGATCTGCGCCTGGAAGATGGTGGCGACCGAGCCATTGGAGCCGAAGACATTGCCGAACCGCACGGCGATGAACTTGGTGCCGGAGCGACGGCCGCTGGCCCCGGTGGCGTGCGTTTCGTGCAGCGAAGAGACGATCTGCTCGGCGGCGCGTTTCGTCATACCGAGCACCGAGGTCGGATCGACCGCCTTATCGCTGGAAATCAGCAGGAACTGCGGCACCCCGCATTTGGCGGCAACCTCGGCGCAGACGAGGGTGCCCAAAATGTTGGTCTGGATCGCCGATTCCCAATTTTCCTCGAGCAGCGGCACATGTTTGAGCGCGGCGGCATGGAAGATGATGTCGGGCTTGAAATCGCTGACGACGCGGGTGATCTGGCGCCGGTCTGTGACATCGACGATGCGGCTCTTGAGCCGGACATGGTCCTTTTCGTCAACCTGCTGGTCGAGCTGGAAAATACCGAACTCCGAGATATCGGCGACCAGAACCGCCTCGGCGCCAAGTTCCAGCGACCGCTTGACCAGGATGCGACCGATTGAGCCGGCGCCGCCGGTGACCAGGACGCGCTTGCCACCGATAAAGCCGCCGATCCGCTCAATATCGGAAGCAACTGTGGGGCGGCGCAGGATGGTTTCCATCTCGACAGCGTCGAGTACCAGCTTTCCGCCTTGGCCGAGCTCCGAAACGCCGGAGAATTGGACGACGGCGATACCGCTGTGACGGGCGACACGGACCAGTTCCGAATATTCCTCGATCTCGCGTTCGGTGCCATTGCCGAAAATCAGCATGTCGAGGCTTTTGGTGCCTCTTGCATATTCTTCGAGGACCTCGACCAGGCGGGGCCGCACGGCTACCACCGGAACGCCCTGGATCTGCGTGCCCAACGGCGCGCCGTTCTCGATGGCCATGATGCCGGCGATGGAATATTCGGCCGGCTCGGCCGTGCGTGTGAAGCGGATGATGACGTCTGCTTCGCCAAGCCTGCCGACGAACAGCGCTTGTTTGATCGCCGCATTGTTTGCGTTGCGGCTCAGGATTCGCCAGCTCGCCCCGTCGCGCAGGAACCGGTAATAGAGCCGAGGCGCCGATATGATGGTGAAGGAGACGAGGAAAAAGACGATGAACTGGCGCTCGTTGAGGCCGGTCACCGGCTGAAACGATCGAACCGCCAGCGAGACGACATAGAGCGTGACGGTCAGGATGGCGCAGCTCTTCAGGATGTTGAAGAAGTCCGGCGTGGAGGCGAAACGCCACACGGTGTTGTAGAGGCCGCAATAGCGAAACAGCATATGGCTGAGAAAAACAATACTTGCCCAGCACGCCAGGCCGGCCGTGGAGAGCGCGTCGAATGAAAGTCTCGACTGAGAAAGCCCCAGACTCAGCGCCACCGCGACCAGGACCATGACCAGATCCTGGATCATTATAATGGCGCGCCGCATCTTCGGCCGAAGTCCGGACACGACCTCTACATAGGATGTCATTGGGTAGTACTGAACTCCAGGCGCAAGGACTTGGACACTAACGTAGTGCGAGAGCGACGGAAACCCGTCACCGATCACCTGTTTAGAGTGCCAATCCCCAGCCCCGCCGCTTTGTATCGCATAGCGTGGAGTCGGGGACGCCGCCAGATATTTTTTTCGCTTGTGGGCATGGGATGAGATATCCCGGCCACACAAGGGTTGAACTAGAAGGGACAGAGCAGGTAGTAGCCTACGTGAGAGATAAGGGCAAAATCTGCAAACGAGATGAACGTACCTAAAACTATCTGGACATTGTGGCTGCAAGGCATCGACACCGCGCCACCGATCGTGAAGGCGTGTGTGACGTCCTGGCAGAGAATGAACCCCGGTTGGACGATTCAGATCCTAGCCAAGGGGGCTCTGGCGGACTTTTTGCCCGACGTAAACGATCCAAGTTCGATCCTTTCTAGATCGTTTTCCGATGCAACCTACAGCGATATCGTGCGCATCGAACTCCTGTGCCGTTATGGGGGAGTTTGGGTCGATGCTACTTGTTATTGCCTGCAGCCTCTCGATGAGTGGCTTGGTGGCTTAATGTCAGAGAGCTTCTTTGCCTTCGAGCGGCCCGCCCCTACCCGAATGCTATCTTCGTGGTTTCTCGCGGCCAGCCAGTCGTCCTACTTAGCTCACGAGTGGCGCCGGTTAGTCTACCAACATTGGGAAAACCGATCAGATGATCCGGACTATTTCTGGTTCCATCATCTGTTTGGCGTAGCTTATCAACATAACAGAAAGTTTCGCAGGTTGTGGGATGCTGTGCCGAAGATATCGGCTGATGGGCCGCACTTATTTGCGCCCTATGAGACTCGATTACTTGGTGCGGCTTCGGAATTGGATCGAGAGGTCATATCTTTTGCCAAGCTTCCAATACTAAAACTTACGCACAAAATCAACCATAGCGCCGTGCGCGACGGAAGTGTGTACCAATTTCTTTGCGACTTCGACAGGAACCTCTCCAGTACTGTGGTCCAACATTCGATCGGCCGACATACTTCGGTCGTTAGCACGGAGGCCAACGAGTCGCCGATTCTTTTGTGCTGGTATGGCTCACTGAAAGATAATGGGACCATCGGAGACTTGTATGCCGTACAGAGTGTTGCTGCGCGTCTGAAAGCTTTAGGGTTGAATTTTAGGCATTTAACCGCCGGTGCCGCGTTTGAGATTCCCGGCGAGAGGGTGACGCTGGACGAACTCGACGGGAGTGACTACGCCACGTTGGTTTTCGTTTGCGGTCCGATGATCAAGGGTCATCCGATCGTAGACACAATAATTCGTCGGTTTCCATCGATCGGAAAAATCGGGGTCAGTATTAGCCTGTTTGGCCGAAGTCATATCAACTACGTCCAGCCGTTCGACGCTGCGTTGGCGCGAGAAGGAGGCGATCGGCGCTTTGAGGACGTCGCCATTCTCGCACCTTGGCGAGTCGCTCCCAAGCGCGTGCGTGGATCAAATGAGCCGCTTGTTGTCGGCTTGGCGCTTCGCGGTGAGCAGGGTGAGTATGGCCCTCTAAGTTCACTCCACGATCGCACAAGCGCCCTCATTGCGCATGTGCTCGGTGGCCTGGCCGAAAGTTATCAGGTGAAAACGGTTGAGATAGAGCACCACTTGACCCGTTCAGGCCGTGCACCTGCTGAAATTGAGGCTCTATACTTGTCTTGCGATCTCGTGCTCACATCCCGTTTTCATGGCGCAATCCTGGCGATGCGCAATGAGGTTCCTTTCATCGCGATCGACCAAATTCGCGGAGGTGGAAAGTTGACAAGTCTACTTTCTACCTCTGGATGGCCATTTGTTTATCGGATTGAGCACGCAAAGGAAGATGAGGTGACCCGCGCTGCCCTAGACCTCATTGAAGGGGGCAAACGCGATCTGCTACTGGACGTTGTCGAACGCACCAAATTCAAAGCAGCCGAAACGCTCAGCGCTCTGGAAACTCTGCTGAAGACAAAGCCACCTGCGGTGTTGCGTCCAGGTTTGCGTAGCCGATTGCAGCAAGGTCTGGCTCGCTGGCGACGCGTATGAGAACGCCTTCAATGATCTTGTGAAGCATACACAACTCGTCGTTCACCAGACCTCGTACGCCAGCACTTGCGAGATAGGTTCCCGGCAACATGATACAGTTAAAAGTAAAACCTACTGTCGTCGCCGCGCCGGAACTGACAAACCGAGTTCTTTCTCTTTTTACTCGGTGCGTGTCTGAACCTCCCAACACTAGGCCTGTTACGCTTTTGAACAGGAACTCGAAGCCGACCTCCCTTGCGTCAGAAGAAAAGTCAACTTTGTATTCGAAAACATACCGCTTTCCCATTTGCAACACGTTCACCTCCTCGCCGCTGAGAGTCAGAACGCGAAGATCCCGAATGCGGGCGCCTCGTTCTTCAAGGTAAACTGTGGACTTCGACTTGAGGTTGGGATCGTAATAGTCTGCGTACTGGCTAGGGGTGTCGTTCGGTTCGGCCTCGATAGGTGACGCGACGACCGCATCAGAGACCTCTGCAGCAGGAGATTTCGCTGCCCATTTAGGATCGGGAGCGGCAGGCTTGTCTTCGAAATTGCCATCAGCTGCCGCCTGGGCAGTCGGCGAATCAGCTCTAGGCGCCATAATCCCGATGCGGATTTCTTTCGCCGCCTCTATGCTGGCGTTAACCAGCCGCTGATATTGCGCCACCACCGCTTTTGGCCGTCCTTCTAGGATGAGTTCACCCGCATCCACGAGCAGCGCGCGCGTGCACAGCTGGACGATGGTCGACGCGGCGTGGCTGACAAACAGAATGGTTCCGCCCTTGTCCTTAATGTCCTCGATGCGGGCAAAACATTTGCGCTGAAACGCCTCATCCCCCACTGACAGCGCTTCGTCCACCACCAGTATGTCGGGGTCGACATTGATAGCCGTGGCAAAGGCCAGCCGCACATACATGCCCGACGAGTAGGTTTTTACCGGCTGATCTATGAAAGGTCCAATATCGGCGAAACGCGCAATGTCGTCGAAACGCCACTCCATCTCCTTGCGTGGCACACCGAGAATCGAGGCGTTGAGGAAGACGTTTTCACGGCCGGTGAACTCCGGATTGAAGCCGGCGCCAAGTTCAAGCAACGCGGCGATCCGGCCATTGACCTCGACCGAGCCACTGGTCGGCTGCAACGTGCCGCAGATGATCTGCAACAGCGTCGACTTGCCGGAGCCATTGCGGCCGATGATGCCAACTGTTTCGCCACGGCCAATGTCGAAGGAAATGCCGGACAAGGCCGCGAAGTCGCGAAAGTAGCGGCGCGGTGGGCGGCCCACCAGACGCTCGAGCCGAGGCACAATCATCTGCTTGAAGCGATCTTCCGGCCGCTCGAACATGACATAGTGTTTCGACACGTCGCGCACGCGGATTGCAATGTCTGACGCACGGCCAACCGTCTCAACTTCGGTCTTGTCAGAGGACATCGGCAAAGCCTCTGCGAGTCTTCTGGAAAAATTGATAGCCCAAAAACGCCATCACAATCGCTATGATCGAGTAGGAGCCGAGCGCCATCCAGTTCGGCTGTACGCCGAAGAGGACCACGTTGCGGAAATTCTCGACCGGGATTGCGAGCGGGTTGAGCGAGAGCCAGGGCTGCAGCCAGGTCGGTAGCGACGCTCTCTGGAAGAAGACAGGCGACAGGAACATGGTCGCGGTCATGAGAGGAGCGACGATCTGGCTCATATCGCGAAAATAGACGCCGATCGATGCCAACGCCCACGCGATACCGAGGACCATCACAATGAGAGGCGCCAGAACCACAGGTGCCAGCACTATCGTGAGCGGAACATGGCCAAAAACCACATAGGCGAAGACCAGCAGAACCAGAAGGCTGACGGCTGCATGAAACAATGCGGCGCCCGCTGAAACCACCGGCAGGATCTGGATCGGGAAGACGATCTTCTTGACGTAGTTGGCGTTGCCCACAATCAGCCCGGGCGCCAGCGAAACCACCTCCGAAAAGAACTGAAAGACGATCAGCCCGCAAAACAGGATGACAGCAAACTCGCCTGTGGAATGGGTCGCGCTCTGTTGATCAGGCATGGTCCAGCGTGATTTCATCACCACACCGAACACGAAGGTATAAACCGCCAGCATGAGCAAGGGATTGAGCAACGACCACAACAAGCCGAAAGTAGAGCCACGATAGCGACCTACTACCTCGCGGCTGGTGAGAGTCAAGATTAGTGTCATGGAACGCGTCATCTCTTCCTAGCAATCAAAAAGGTCCCCGAAGCTAATTCAAATTGTTTACTCTCATTTAACTCTTGGACATACGGTTGTTTCATATCCTTAACTGCAAAGCTCATAAGTTCTTTTATAGTCAACTTTTCAAAGAATTCCTTCGTTTTGGCCGACAAGCCATTTGCCCAAGAGTTAAAAAACCAACTCGCAACCCAAACGGGGTGAAAATAAAATGGAACTGTGTGACTTAGAACTTCCATGTCGCGGTCGAAAAGATTGCGAAGACCGTCCTTCGTCATATTATAATAATGATGTGGATACCCGTGGTACGGCTGCAGGAATGGGACGTGGACGAACATCTCCCCCCCAGGCTTAAGCACGCGGGCCATTTCACGAGCAGCCGCGAATGGGTCTCGCACATGCTCCAGTACCGCATTAGAGATCACGAAATCGAAAGATCCGTCACGAAACGGTATCTTTTCGAGAATAGCCAAGACGTCGGTGGTCGCGTATGGGACAATCTCTAGGTTTACCACGTTGTTATAATATACTGGCCTGAATCCAGCTCCCGCGTCGAGGAACAACTTGTCCTCATCCTTCTCTATTTTGTCTTTTATCATATCGATGTAGTCGTGCTGAGATACGGATTCCGTCGGCACAACTCCGGCTATTTCTGCGAGTTCATCCGGCAAACAATTGTACCCACCGGTAGGAAGCCTAGGAGGCACCTCGCTCCACTGAAGTAAGTTCACGATGCGAGAGAGCTTCCGTTTCCTCGCCTCGACAATTGTGGCCACCCGAACAATCTGACGGTTTTCTGTATGGCCAATAATCTCGAAATGATATCTCCCACTCTTCAGCCGCCCCTCTCTGACCGCGACAGCGACATCCGCATTGGCTTGCAGGTAGCCCTGCTCGTCAAAATTTTCAAATGTGGCCGGAATGGAGGTTTCAAGCATTCTGTGACGCCTTAATGGCTTGTGTTACAACACGGGTACGTCGTTCTTGATCGATGAATGTAGGTGGATATCCACCCCTCTGAGGGGGACACTGGATGCAGTGAAACCTTGACTGCGCACGACCCAGCAAAACACCCTTTCGATCGCGTGCGCGAGCGTGCCATCCTGCTGACCGTTTTCAGCTTCGAACGCGATGCTCGCCTCGGGTATGTTCTTCAGTGGCGCAAGCGCCCGCGGCGCGAACCAGAACATCGAGCCGGCAAAAAAGCCGAGTTCCAAATCCGCTTCCGCCTGGAGAGCCGCCATCTCTTCGAGCAGCCGGCGGACTGTACCGCGATTTGCGCCCCAGAACTGGTCATCGGCCAGGTAATAGCGGTGCGGGCCGACGATGCCAACCTCGCCCGACTTAATCAACTCAATGGACCGCAACACCGTCAATGAATCGCCGGCGACCGAGCCGTAGAGCTTATCCCTCCAAAGAATCCCGTTGGCGCTATAGGCGCTTTTCTTCGAATGAATCTTCAGAACAGCTTCATATCGGTCGAGGGCACCACTACGATAGACCGAGACAAACGGCCCTATATCCCGACCTCTGTTTTCCGAGTGATATACAGAAACGCTCTGTGCCAAATCGGAGAATTTCGAAAAAATCTCATTGTAGAACCCCTCGAACGAGGTTGTTACATAAACGTCAAAGGGAATAACGATATTTTTTAGTAGTTTGTAGACGTCAGAAATCATATCGATATAGTGCAAATGCACGATTACCGCTACATTGACTTCTCCGACCTTCGTTCGGCGCCAGCGTGCGAGCTTGGTCACAGGGATGGGGCCGGCTTGGGACTTAAGGATAGAAAGGTTGTCACTCCCGCGCGCATAGCTGGCGCGACTGCGGCTAAGCATTTCTTCTATTTCGTCCAGGCGCTCCCTTTCATAAACGTCGTCGACAAAGGCCAGATCGATCTGATGAGGGTTCTCCCTTAAAACCTCAAGCTTCACATACCCCAGTTCGCGGGCGACCAGGTCGGCAAGATGGTGAACAGGGTTGAATTGGAGCTTCAACGAGGTTGCGTCAGAAAGAGATGCCGGAGGATCGGCAGATTCCTTTCCCTCGCTGGTATTCCAACGCTGGTTCGCATGCTGAAGCTGCTCAGGCGTCGGCTGCAGAAGTGTCGTAACTTTTGCACCACTGTTTCGAAGCGCGGCGGACAGGCCGAGCTCGAACTTGAATATTGTCTCTAATTTTGAGCTGGTGGGCGCGACGCTCGCAAGAAATCCTTCGAACCAAGGTGCCCGCAGCACCTTGGTCCCCAACAAAAGTAAATACGATTGTACATGCCACGAGAATTGGTACGATTCAGTCGAACCAACCACATCGTACTCCGGTGTTAATTCAAGCATCCTCGACAAGGTCCTGTCGAAAATCGCAGACGAAAGAACACCAAAACTTGAGTTTATCAGAAGCGCGTTTTCGAGCTGCCAATTCCGGAGCGCATAATCCAAACCAACCTTGTAGCTGGAGAAATCGTATCCAAAATTCGGTCGCCTTATCAGGACGATGTCTTTTGGGATTCTCTCTACGACATCTTCCTCAATTTTACTTGTCGTTACCAAAACGATTCGGTCGAATCTCTTCGCAAGACAGGATAGTAGTTCGATGAAATTAGCTTCGACGCCGTCATTGACGTCGAAATGAGCCACAATTGCTACGTCATCCATTGTCTATCTGCCTGGCGAGCAGTACGTGCTTGTAAAGGAAGCTGGCGACAGAATGCAGTGGCGGCCATCTTCGCAGCAGCTTTGATGCATTCACGGCCATCCGGCTCGGAGGGGCAATCGCTGCCAGGGTTTCCCTGGAGATTGGCGCGCCCGAAATTGGCTGATGCTCCGCCGGAGCCACGAGCCGATCGAACAATCGCGACCGTGCGGCCTGCATTTCTACGGGCTCCCTTGCTGCGTCGAAATATTTCCCGCGGAGTGTTTCCTCCAGATAAGAGAGCCCCCACCGCCGGTCCGGCTCGAGGTAACAGCCCTCGCCCCACTCATTCCATGCGTTGATGAATACGATGCGGCTTTCCGGATCAGGATGATTTTGTCTGGCCTGAAAGCGTAGGAAACGGAGCCATTCGCCATAGAGTTCCGGGGTCGAATTGAGCACGATTGTCGGATTGTTTTGCCGCCGGGCAGTATTATCCCATCCCGGTATGACGCCCCTGAACATATTGAAGGACGGCTTCGGTCGATTGGCGCTTTGGGCAATTATTTTCCTGTAGTCGACCACACCACCCGAAAAATTCGGATTCGTGAAAAGCGGGTATTCCGAGGGATGGTTCTGAGGCCCGTTGAATTTGTGCGGAGGGAATTCGACAAGGGAGTCAGCCCCCACTTCTTGGGGGGTCAATATATCGTAAAAGTCGACGACGCTGATGTGTAAGCCGGGGAATCCGCTGGCAACCACATGATCTCGCCAAATGGAAAACCAGCGTCGTGGGTCCGGAATGTCCTTGGCTCTATAGACCACCAACAGCGGCATACCGCCGATTTTTATGTATCGCTCGTCTTTGAAGTAACCGATCATCGTCTCGATAAAGGCTTTGGCGTCCTCCTCTGCGTACTTCTGCTCCAGCAGAATGTTCCTCGTGTCCCCATCCCAAGCACGGGTCCAATTTTCGTTGGCCCAGCAGAGGCAAAACTTGAAATCAATGTCAGATTCCAGGAACAAATCGACCGGCTTTTCCAGCACTCTTCGGCCGCTAAACCAATAGTGATAGAAACAGAAAGCGTGCAGTCCATAAAGTTTGGCGAATTCGACTTGCTCTCGCATCGTGTCCAGATGCGAGAGATCGTAATATCCTAGCTCACGAGGTATCCTCGGCTGGTCATGACCATAGAAATTCGGAGTCGCACGGGCGACATTCGTCCATTCCGTGAAGCCAGGTCCCCACCATTCTGAGTTTTCGTCAATTCTGTGGAATTGAGGGAGGTAGAAAGCAATCAACTTTGTGTCGTCGGTACAGATGCTTACTTCTTCCTGCTCATCCGGCATCCTTGAGAGGGCCAGAAACGAGGCGGAATCGGCACCGGCGTCGGCACTTACCTCTGTCGGATGGTGCTCCAATACTTCTTCCGATGCCGCTGAATCGCGCTCCTTTTCTTCCGTCAGCTCTAGCTGCGTTTTCTCCAGAATTTCTTTCAACCTGACATTGTCGTCCAAAGCCACCAACAACTCGGAACCGAGTTTTTGATTCTCTTCCCTGTTCCTCTCGATAAGCTTCGCTGCCGCAGCGCGCTCTTCCGCAACGCTTTGATGATATCCTGCTATATCTGCGTCTTTCTGCTGGAGTTGGCCTGCAAGCTGTGACGCGTTGGTCGCGTGCTCATCCACCGCGCGCTGCAAGATCCCAATTGTCTCGGATAGAATCTGTTGTCTAGCTTGTAGCTCAGGGAAAAACGCTTCGCCAAAGATTGGAGCGACGCTGTCGAATTCAGCTTTGACGCGATCAAGTATAGCCATGGCCTCGGCGCCATTGGCGTCCGTTTCCAGATCCCTTAGTGCCGAATAAGTGTCCTTTACCCATCCGGCGATTCGCTCGTCAGCGAAGAGTGCGCCATCGCTCGCCGTATGATGCTGATGGTCACTCGAAATATAGGCGTCAACCTCAGATGCCGCCTTCTCGATCGCGCGAGGCCATGCAACCGAAAGCGCTGCCGTGATCTTGTCCAGCGTCGGCCGCCAACTCCGCATCATCGCCTCATAGGAGACGAACACACGTGGTGCGCCGCGTGTCGAGCGCTCGGCCTCCAATTCATGGCGAAGCCAAAGCAGGGCACCGAAGCCCGGCGTCGAGCGATCCCGTTTGCCTAGCGATGCAACGACCGCGAGCGGATTGCGACTTGCGAGAACGTATTGCAGGTCGATGTTCATGGACTTGAAAATGCTGGCGTAGAGCGGCACAAAACGCGAGATGCGTGGCTCCTTGAGCACCAGCAGAGGAGCATCGCCATATTCCTCGTCGATGAGGCGAGCGATTTCGACTCTGTAGAATTGAGCGCGCGCCTTCGACAAATCGCCGAGATCGAAACTACGCCAATCGTCCCACCTGCTGTCCGCCTCGGCGAGCATCTGGTCGTGCAGCGCGATCAGCTTCAAGGGTTCCCAGTGGCCCGTCGGATTGGTCGAATTGGCGCCGAGCAAATCATTTGGCAACTTCGCGCCGAGCAAGCTGATTGCCCTGGTCAGCGCGCTCGTGCCCGAGCGGTGCATGCCGAGCACCATGATGCAGGTACGTTTCGCGGGCTTGGCAGCCTTGGCGCGCTTCTTCGGCGCCGGTTGATCGATCCCCTGAGGGTCGGGCGTCGCGTCATGCAATTGCTCAGGTGACGGATGCTTGTTCATGCACTCAATGCCTGTTTTGTCTTGCTCCCCGCCAGCCTGCGCACCACCTTTTCCGCCGACTCCTGCCACACCGGGGCCGTCCATTCAAACGCCGACGCGAACTTTTCGCTCGACAGCCGTGAATTGGGGGGTCGCCGTGCCTTGGTCGGATAGTCGCTGGTCGCGATGTCGCGTATGCGCGCGTGCGGTCCACCCTGCGTCCGGCTCGTCTCCACTATATGACGGGCAAAGCCGCTCCAGTTGATCTCGCCGGTACCGGCAAGATGATAAATGCCGTAGCCGTCAAAGTCGCCGCGCAACACCGCCGCCGCATGCAGGATCGCGTCGGCAATATCAAGTGCGGATGTCGGATTTCCCCATTGGTCGGCGACCACGGCGATCTCGTCGCGGTCGCCGGCCAGCCGCAGCATGGTTTTCACGAAATTCTTGCCGAACGGGCTGTAGACCCAGGCGGTGCGCAGGATCAGATGGCGCGGATTGACGGCGGCCACGGCCAGCTCGCCGGCAAGCTTGGAGGCGCCGTAGACGCCGAGCGGTGCGGTGGCGTCGGTCTCGACATAGGCGCCGTCCTTGGTGCCATCGAAGACGTAGTCGGTCGACAGATGGATTACGGGCACGCCGAGCTTCGCGGCCGCCTCGGCGACCTTGCCGGCGCCGACGGCGTTCACAGCGAAGGCAAGATCGGGCTCGTCCTCGGCCTGGTCGACGGCGGTGTAGGCGGCAGCCGACACCACGATATCCGGCCGCGCTGCCGCGAGTGCGTCGAACACCGTATCGGGCCGGGCCAGATCGAGCACTGGGCGGCCGAGGGTGACGACCTCGATGCCATCGCGCCTCTGCCCGGCCTCCAGCAGGCTGGCAGCGACCTGACCGTCGCGTCCGGTGACAACCAGCCTCACGCCGCGCCCTTCCTGCCTTCAACCTGGCCGCGCGACCGGACTTGCCCCAGCCGCTCGCCGGCGTAGCGCTGCTCGCGGATCGGTCCCCACCACCATTTGTTGTCGAGGAACCAGTCGACGGTCCTTGCAAGGCCGCTGTCGAAACTCTCCGCCGGCGCCCAACCGAGATCCCGGCCGATCTTGGAGGCATCGATTGCATAGCGGCGGTCGTGGCCGGGCCGATCGGTGACGAAGCTGATCAAATCGCGGTAGCTCCTGCCGCCGCTGCGCGGACGCCTGATGTCGAGCAGGCCGCAGATCGTCTCGACGACGCCAAGGTTGGTACGCTCGGAATTGCCGCCGACATTGTAACTTTCGCCGGGCTGGCCCTTTGTGGCGACCAGTTCCAGAGCACGGGCGTGATCCTCTACGAACAGCCAGTCGCGCACATTGGCGCCAGCGCCGTAGACCGGCAGCGGCTTTTCGTCGAGCGCGTTGAGGATGACCAGCGGGATCAGCTTTTCGGGGAAGTGATAAGGCCCGTAATTGTTCGAACAGTTGGAGAGCACGACCGGCAGGCCGTACGTCTCGTGCCAGGCCCGCACCAGATGGTCGGATGCGGCCTTGGAGGCGGAATAGGGCGAGGATGGCGCGTAAGGCGTCTCCTCCACGAACATGCCGCCATCGAAGGGCAGATCGCCGAACACCTCGTCGGTCGAGACATGGTGGAAGCGGAAGCGCGCCTTCCTGTCCTCGTCAAGGCCGCGCCAATATTCGAGCGCCGAATTCAGCACCCGGTAGGTGCCGACGATGTTGGTCTCGATGAAGGCGCCGGGTCCGTCGATCGAGCGGTCGACATGGCTTTCGGCGGCGAGGTTCATGACGACGTCGATCTCGTCGCGGTGGAGGATGTCGAGAACCGCCCGCTCGTCACAGATGTCGGCCTGCGCAAATTTGTAGTTGTGTGCATTCTCGATGGTGCGCAGCGAGGCCAGATTGCCGGCATAGGTGAGCTTGTCGAGATTGGTCACATGGTAGGCGGGATTGGCGCACAAATGCCGGCACACGGCCGAGCCGATGAAGCCGGCACCGCCTGTCACCAGAAAATTCATGGCGCTCTCCTCACATCGTCGCGCGTCATGCGAACACCTCGGCCTCAGCAAGCGCCGACGCCTTGAGGTCCTTGGCCGAGAGCTCGAAGGCGCCGGCCGGCGACGGCCAATCGATGCCGATATCAGGATCGTCGAAACGGATCGATCGATCATGCGCCGGCGAATAGGTGTCGGTGACCTTATACAGAACCTCGGTGTCCGGCACGAGCGTGACGAAACCGTGCGCGAAACCCTTCGGCACGAGGATCTGGTTGCCTCTCTCGGCCGATATTTCGAGCGCGACCCATTTTCCGAAGGTTTTCGAGCTGCGGCGGATGTCGACCGCCACGTCGAGAATGCGGCCTCTGATTACGCGCAGCAGCTTGTCCTGCGCGTGTGGAGGCAGTTGATAGTGAAGCCCCCGCACGACACCTGCGGCAGCCGAATAGGAATGATTGTCCTGGACGAAACGCAGATCGATGCCGGCCTCGGCAAAGGCCTCGGCATTCCAGGTTTCGATGAAATAACCGCGCGCATCGCCGTGCCGCTTCGGCACGATTTCCAGCACGCCGTCCAAACCGAGCTGCCTGACTTCCAGCACCCTATGTCTCCGTCAGCTCGGTGACACGCCGGCGCAGATAGGCGGCGTATTCGTTCTTGCCCAGGCGCGTGGCGCGCTCAAGCACCTTGTCGGCGGTCAGCCAGCCCTGCTCGAAAGCGATTTCTTCAGGACAGGCGACCTTGATCCCTTGGCGGTGCTCGATCGTGCGCACGAAGGAAGAGGCTTCATGCAGGCTGTCATGCGTGCCGGTGTCGAGCCAGGCATAGCCGCGGCCGAGCTGATGCACGTGCAATTTCCCGCGCTCGAGATAGACGTTGTTGACCGCCGTGATCTCGAGTTCGCCACGCGCCGAGGGCTTGATCGTCGACGCGATGTCGACGACCTCATTGTCGTAGAAATAGAGGCCGGTGACCGCCCAGTTGGACTTCGGCTCCCGGGGCTTCTCCTCGATCGTCAAAGCCGTGCCGCTGAGCTTGTCGAACGACACCACGCCGTAGCGCTGCGGGTCCTCGACATGGTACGCGAACACCGACGCGCCGCTTTGGCGCTGCGCAGCAGTGCGGCAGAGCTGCGACAGGCCCTCGCCGAAATAGATGTTGTCGCCGAGAATCATCGACACATTATCCTTGCCGATGAAGTCGCGGCCGATGATGAAGGCCTCGGCAAGCCCGTTGGGCTGCGCCTGCTCGGCATAGGAGAATTCGACCCCGAATTCCGAACCGTCGCCCAGCAACTCCCGAAACACCGGCAAGTCGCGAGGTGTCGAAATGACCAAAATCTGGCGGATGCCGGCGAGCATCAAGACGCTCAGCGGATAAAAAATCATCGGCTTGTCGTATATCGGCAGAATCTGCTTAGAGATCGCTAATGTAAGCGGATACAGACGCGTGCCGCTGCCTCCTGCAAGGATGATTCCTTTCAACAAGCTCTCCTTGAATTACCGGCCCCCGCCTCGAAATCAAGTTGCCCGTGCTTAGGTTTCGCGCAATGGCTTGTCAATTCAATCTCGGCCGTGGATCGGCGCCAGAATTGCTCTGCATCTGCCCCCTCGCGGCAATTTGACCGACCAGCACAGGCTGACGCTGCAATAGATGCGGCGATTTGGCAAACCGGCGTCCCGCCATCCTTTTGGATGCACAACAATAAAAAAGCCGGCGGGCCTTTGGCCCGCCGGCTCATTGTGTCGTCCGGTTTCAGGGCTGCTTGGGCAGCAGCGACCATATCGCCGGCACCAGGCTGGCGGCGAGCGCAACCTTGATCAAATCCCCGAGGACGAACGGCAAAACGCCGAACTGCCACGCCTTTTCCACGCCGATGAGGGTGGCCAGCCAGGCAAAGCCCATGGCCATCATGACGATTTCGGCGACCAGCATGGCGTTGAACAGCTTGATCGGGTGGCGGTCCCAGCCGCGGTCGGCGGCCCAGCCGACAATGGCTGCCATGACGACGAAGCCGGCGAGATAACCGCCGGTGCCGCCGATCATGTAGGCGATGCCGATGCCCTTTTCAGGCGTGCTCTGGAAGACCGGGAAGCCCATGGCGCCTTCGGCCATGTAGAGAAGCAGGGTAGCGACGCCAAGCCGCAGGCCAAATGCGGTGGCGATGAGCAGGACGGCCAGCGTCTGCATCGAGATGTCGACCGGCCCGAGCACGACTTTCGTCTTGGCCGACAGGGTCAAAAGCAGCGTTCCGGCGATCGCGAGCAAAAGCTGGGTTGCCAGGCGCTGCGCGCCCTCCTGGGGCAAAGCGAGAGAAACAAGCGGGCGCATCGTCGTTGCAAGTGCCATGGTCTTCCCCAATCCGGATTGCCGCAGATCGCGGCCTTGCGTTTTTCTATATTGGCTTCCGTGCTATGCGGCAATCAGTTTTGCCGTCTTCCTGAACAGAGGTTCAACGACACCGCCATGGCGCTCAAATTCGACACCAGCTTCGATCCCGCCTATGGCCGGGGCGTCACCGTCGCGCTCGAGGTCTTGCGCGTCACCGCCAAAAACCCCAGCCCATTCACCTTTCACGGCACCAACAGCTACATTGTCGGCCGCGACACACTGGCGGTGATCGACCCGGGTCCGGATGATGAAGCGCATTTCCAGACGTTGCTGAAGGTGATCGCAAACCGGCCGGTGAGCCATATTTTCGTCAGTCACACGCATCGCGACCATTCTCCGCTGGCCGCCCGGCTGAAAGCGCGCACCGGCGCTATTGTACTGGCCGAAGGCCCGCACCGCCCGGCAAGGCCGCTGCGGATCGGCGAGATCAATCCGCTCGACGCCAGCGCCGACACCGGTTTCGTGCCGGATGTCACTTTGCCCGACGATACGCTGGTCGAGGGCGATGGCTGGACGATCCGGACGGTGCTGACGCCGGGCCACACCGCCAATCACGCGGCATTTGCGCTCGAAGGCACCGGCATCCTGTTTTCAGCCGATCATGTGATGGCGTGGGCGACATCGATCGTGGCGCCGCCGGACGGAGCGATGGCCGACTACATGGCCTCGCTCGACAGGCTGATCGCGCGCGGCGATCGCCTGCTGCTGCCCGGCCATGGCGGCCCGGTGACCGCGCCGCGCAGCTTCATGCGCGGCCTCAAGACCCATCGCAAGATGCGCGAACGGGCGATCCTCGAGCGGATCCGCGACAGCGACCGGACGATCCCGGACATGGTCAAGGCTATCTACCGGGACACCGACCCACGCCTGCATGGCGCCGCCGGCCTGTCGGTGCTTGCCCATCTCGAAGACTTGGTGGCGCGCGGCCTGGTTGCTACCCAGGGTGACCCGGCCATCGACGGCGTTTTTGTGCCGGTGGGGTAGAGAGCTACTCAGCCGGCGCGGCACCCACCTGGCCCGCAACTTCCTGATCAAGTTCGGCGAGGAACCCGACGATACGCGCGGCATTGTCGCCGAGGTCGTAGCGGCCGTAGCGGGAGGCCGAGCGCATGTCGACGACGATGGTGTCGCCATCATTGCTGACCCGGATGGCGACGTCGGCGGGCAGGCCGACGACGAAGCTCCGGGCAACGGCCGATATCGTCACCTCGTCCTGACCGTCCGTCACCGGATATGGCGCGGTAAGTTGCCAATCGCGGCGGTCGAGCACGGTTTCAACGGCGTCGACGACGGTTTCGAACGGCAGATTGTAGCTGTGCCCGGTGACCAGCGGATAGGCGTCGGCCTGCAGGCGCGCTTCGCCAGGCGTTGGTGGCGCGAGCACGTTCATGTCCTTGGTGCGGTCGCTGGTGTCGAGCACCGGCGGATTGTCGAGGTCCGTCGAGATGTCCCTCAGGGGCGGCGTGGTCGCCGCCAAATAGGTGGCAAAGCCGTAGGGCGTCAGCACCAGCAGCGCCAGCAGGGCGCCGACCGAGAGGTCGCGGCCGCCACGGTCGCCGAAATGCCACAGCCTGGACAGAGCGAGACCGGCAAACAGCAAAGCGAATGCGGCAAGCAGGGCGACGATCGCCAGCACCCACAGGAAGGCCGGCGTTTCCACCAGTTCGAAATGATGGCCGGCCAGCACGGTCAGCAGCAGGACCACGGCAAAAGCGCCCGTGCGCCGCGACCAGCCGGCCGCCATCGATGTCTGCCGCTCGTCAATTTCCATTGTCTTCAGCACCGCCCCAACCCGCACAGACGCTTAGAGCAAAGGATGCTCAAATTGAACATCCCCTGCCCTAACGTTTTTGCGGCCGGTAGCTTGAAGGTCAAGGAAACGCACGGTCCCGGTCAATCCGACGGCAGGCGGTAGTCGCTGAACTGCTTGCGCAAGGTGATCTTCTGGATCTTGCCGGTGGCGGTGTGCGGGATTTCACTAATGAAAGCGACGTCGTCGGGCATCCACCATTTCGCCACCTTGCCGTCCATGAACGCCAGTATATCGGCCTTGCTCGGCTCCTTGCCGGGCTTGGCGACCACGACCAGCAAGGGCCGCTCGCCCCATTTCGAATGATGGACGCCGATCGCCGCGGCCTCGGCGACATCGGGATGGCCGACGGCGAGGTTCTCCAGGTCGATGGTCGATATCCACTCGCCGCCCGACTTGATGACGTCCTTGGCGCGATCGGTGATCTGCATGTAGCCGCCGGACTCGATATGGGCGACATCGCCAGTGTCGAACCAGCCGTCCTTGTCGAACTGCTCGGCGCCGACGCCGCCATAATAGGCGCTGGCGACGGCTGGACCGCGCACCTTCAGCCGGCCGAAGGTCTTGCCGTCCCAAGGCAGTTCCTTGTCGTCGTCATCCGTCACCTTCATCTCGACCCCGAAGGGCGGGTAGCCCTGCTTGCCCTGGATATCGAGCCGGTCCTCGCCCTCGAGCGCTTGATACTGCGGCTTCATGGTGCACAGCGTGCCGAGCGGCGACATTTCGGTCATGCCCCAGGCATGGATGACTTCGACACCGTAATTGTCCTGGAATTTCCTGATGATGGCGCGCGGGCAGGACGAGCCGCCGATGACGACTTTGCTGAGATAGGGAAGCTTCTTGCCGGTGTCTTCCAGATGCTGCAGCAGCATCATCCAGACGGTCGGCACGGCGGCGCTGAAGGTCACCTTCTCGGTGTCGAGCAGCTCGTAGATCGAGGCGCCGTCCATCTTGCAACCGGGCATGACCAGCTTGGCGCCGATCATCGGCGCGCTCTGGCCAAGGCCCCAGGCATTGGCATGAAACATCGGCACGACGGGGAGGATCGTGTCCCGCGCGGAGAGGCCCATGGCGTCGGGCATGGCAGCAATCATGGCATGCAGCACATTCGAGCGGTGGCTGTAGAGCACACCTTTGGGATCGCCCGTCGTGCCGGAGGTGTAGCACATGCCGGCTGCGGTGTTTTCGCCGAAAACCTTCCAGGCGAAGTCGCCATCGGCCTCGTTCAACCAGTCCTCATAGGCAACCACATTCGACAGCGTCGTTTCAGGCAGATGCGCCTTGTCGGTCAGGACGATCACCTTTTTCAGCGATTTGACCGCGCCGGCGATCTTTTCCAGCAGCGGCATGAAGGTCAGGTCGACGAAGATCCCTCTATCCTGCGCATTGTTCATGATCCAGACGATCTGCTCGGGGAACAAACGCGGGTTGAGCGTATGGTAGATGGCGCCGATGCCCATGATGCCGTACCAGGCCTCTATGTGGCGCGCCGTGTTCCAGGCCAGGGTCGCGATGCGGTCGCCGAGCACAAAGCCATCGCGCTCCAACCGTTGAGCGACCTTGAGCGCGCGGCGATGAACTTCAGCATAGGTGGTGCGAACGACAGGACCTTCGATCGAGCGCGAGACGATCTCGCGCGTCCCGTGCTGCCGCTCGGCATTGTCGATCAGCTTGTGGCAGAGCAGCGGCCATTCCTGCATCAGTCCGAGCATCTGGTTCCTCCCATTGCTTCCTCGTTTTTCCCGTCTTTTGTTCCATTGTGGGACGAACGGACGGATTGTCCAGCCATGACGTCTCCAACCGTTAACGGCTGAAGCAAGCAGTGATCGAAAGGCGGGGAAAACCGCCACAATCCGGCCATCGTCGACGTTAAGGTTCGTTAACGGGGTAGGGGTGCGGATTGGCGACTGAAAGAGGTTCGCATGGACACGCAGCTCGACGGCAAGCAGATCGACGGCAAGCAGATCGATTACAGGCAGATCGACGACAGGCAGCTGGATGACAGCGAGGCCCAAGACGTGCAGTTGGACGATATTCAACTCGACGACAAAGAGCTTGAAGACACGCTTGCCGCAAGTCTGGCCGATCTCGTGCCGGAGGCCAAAAAGGTCTCCGAAGACGAATTTGTCGAGGTGGTCGGCGGCGCCCTTGAAGCGGTCGGCGGCACGCTGCTGTTCAAAATGTGCGTCCAGAACGAAGGCGAAGGCCAGCATGTCGCCGCCGCATCGATCGGCGATGGCGGCAATCGCCAGTTCCTGCTGCTCACCTTGCCGACAGGCGGCGGCCCACTGAAGGTCGAGACGACGTCAAGAAGCACCAACCCGGTAGCCGGTATTGCCGCGGCCTATGCCGGCCTCATGGACGTGTTCAAGACCGCAGCCTGAGCATTCCACGCGGGATCGTTTTTAGTGATCGGAAGGCCAGCTCTGGGCTACTGGCGAAGGCTTGCGCAACGGGTTCTCCAGACACATTTTAGAGACATGGGAAGCATCCCGCACGCTCTCAATCGGACTGTGCTCCCAATCGAACAAGGAGAACCCCGCATGGACCAGATCGCCAACCCCGCCCCCGGCTTTCAGAGCAATCCCGGCAAGGTCATCACCGTCGAACCCTATCGCGGTACCGTGGTCGTGCGTGCCGGCGATACGGTGATCGCCTCATCGACGCGGGCGAAGCTTCTGTCCGAACCGCCCTACCGCCAGGCATTCTACATCCCCTTCGAAGACATCGACTTCACCCAGCTCGGCAAAACCACCCTGTCGACCCACTGCCCCTACAAGGGCGACGCCAGCTACTGGAGCGTGCTGCCGGCCAGCGAGACCGGCAAGGACGCAATGTGGGGCTATGAGCAGCCGTTCGACGAAATGGCTGAGATTCGCGACCACGGCGCCTTCTATCCCGACAGGGTGACGATCGAAGCAGCACCGGCCTGAGCAAGCGACTCAAGCCGCCGTTGCTCGCTTCGTCATCCCAGGGTCTTCGCGACGGAGCTTCGCTCCTGTTTCATCCTGGGATGACGAAGCTCAGAGGCCTCGGCTAATCTCAAACGTCGGCGACGTCAGTCCAAAGGCGGTGAAACTGCCTGCCGCCGCCTGATCCTAATCAGTCGTCCCGTCGTTGCCGACACCGTCGGCGTCATCCAGCCGCACGAACATCAGCCCCTTGGCCTTCAGCGCGAGCAGACCTTGCACGACGCCCTCGCCGGCGGCGTGGGTCGGCTGGTTGATGTGGGCGATGATGACATCGCCATCCTTGGCGGCGGCGATGCGCCGGGCGGTTTCTTTTGCGCCGAGCAACGAGCCGCCATCGCCGTTGATCGAAAAGCCGGCGACCTTGAAGCCAAGCTTGCGGATCATGGCGATAGCCGACGGGCTGTATTCGGCGGTCGCGCCGCGAAACCATTTCGGCGCCGGCTCGCCGGTGCCAGCGAGAGCGGCAGCGCCCGATTCGACTTCGGCCTGCACCGCTTCCGGGCTGCCGGCGCTGCGGATGCCATAGATCTTGCGCGGCGTGTCGACGGCCGGGATGTGATGGCCGCCATGGTTTTCCAGTTCGAACAGGTCCGGATGCGCGCGCATGATCTCGACGGCGGCGGCGTTGCGCTTCAGCCAGATACCGGTGACGAAGATCGTCGCCGGAATCCGGTTCTCCACCAGCGCCGACAGGATCCTCGTATCGGTCTGGCCGCCGCAGGCGTCGAGCGTAAGCGCGACGCGGCCGACACTGCTACCGTCCTCAGCCTTCAGATGCAGCGCCGGCTCGACAAGCGGCGCGGCCTGGGCCGAGGACACGGCCACGATAGATAGCGCCAAGGCGCAAAACAGCTTTTGCAAGGGATGCCTGTCTTGTCTGAGAATCGGCGCTGTCATAGCCGCATCCCAGGACCCGCAACAAGGCGGAAATCGGGATAGTGGCCGTGAGAAAGCTGATATCCCGACAATGTGACCGCCGCGCACCGTCAGACGGCGTGTTCCAGTTCCACATGCGTGCGTGACAGGACTTCGCGCACGGCCGCGACGACCGGTTCGACCTCGAGGCGCCAGACGCAGCAGGCCTTGCTGGGATCGAGCGGATTGCACAGGCTGCCCGCCACGCAATTGCACGGCATGGATGGCTGCAAGGCGAGGCTGGGCACGCCGACCGGTCCCCAGACGGCCGGGCTGGTCAGGCCGAAAAGGCCGACAACCGGCGTTCCGGCCGCTGCTGCCATGTGCATGGGGCCGCTCTCATTGCCGACAAACAGCCGCGCCTGCTGCAACACCGCCAGCAGCGTTTCCAGCGACAGCGCGCCGACGAGGTTGACGATCGACGCGGCACTGGCGAGGATCTGCTCGGCCGGCTTGCGCTCGTCAGGGCCGCCGACGAGTACGAAATCCAGTCCGGTTTCGCGCGAAATCGTGTCGATCACGGCGGCAAAGCGTTCATGCTGCCAGCGCCGGCCGTGAAAACTTGCGCCGGCATGCACCGCGATAAAGCCGTTTGGCCGCAAATGGTGTTTGTCCAGCAATGCCTGGGCCCTCGCCGTCTCCATCGGCAATGGCCGAATCGACGGCACCCGCACGCGCAGGCCGACGCCGAGCGGCTCGAGCGGCGAAAGGTAGCGGTAGAGATAGTGACGTTCGCCAAAACCGAACGGCTCGGCAAAGACATTGGCGGGCTGGCGCTCATGCCAGCGCAGCGGCCTTTCCGGAGGATTGTAGCCGATGCGGGTGCTGGCGTTGAGGAACCTGACGATGAGCCGCGATGTCTTTGAATCGGTGAGGTCGATGGTCAGGTCGAAACGGAATTGGCGCAGCTTGCTGATCATAGAATAGAGCTCGCGCCCACGCTCCAGCGGGGTGCCGCGCATGGCGGCGCGGCGGAAGCTGACGACCTCGGCGGCGATGCCGTGCGCGGTGACGAAACTGGCGAGGCGCGCCTCGCAGAGAAAGACGATCCTGACACCGGGATATTCGAGCTGCAGGTTCTTGGCGAGCGTGGAGGACAGAACAATATCGCCGATGAACTTGGTCTGGATAATCAGGATCGAGCGGAAGGGTCTGGGCGAAATCTGTAACATCTTTTTCTCGGCACCGGGCGGGTTGGGGGGCCGTGAAATTGGGAAGAAACGATGTCGGGATTGCGTGTTGGGGCGCGCACATCAGCGTGAATTTGCTTACAAAATCGTAAGCTTAGCGCCAAACGGCCACCCACGGGTGGCCGTTTCATCGATACCGAAAGGACTGTGTCGAAATCAGGATGCCGCGGCGCTCTTTTTGGGGCGCGGCACTGCTGTTTTGGCAATCTGCACCGCGGCTTGGGCTGCGGCCAATCTCGCGATCGGCACGCGGTAGGGAGAGCACGAGACATAGTCGAGGCCGACCTCTTCGCAGAAGCGGATCGAGGCCGGATCGCCGCCATGTTCACCGCATATGCCGAGCTTGATGTCGGGCCGTGTCGCCCTGCCCTTTTGCGCAGCCATGCGCACCAGTTCGCCGACGCCCTCGATGTCGAGCGAGACGAACGGGTCCTGCTCGATGATGCCTTTCTGCCGATAGGTCTCGAGGAAGGACGCCGCATCGTCGCGCGAGATGCCGAAAGTGGTCTGGGTGAGGTCGTTGGTGCCGAAGGAGAAGAACTCGGCCGTAGCAGCGATGACGTGGGCGCGGATCGCCGCGCGCGGAAGCTCGATCATCGTGCCGGTGAGATAGTCGATCTTGACGCCGGTCTCGTCCATGACAGCCTTGGCGACCGCATCGATGCGCGCCTTGACGTAGTCGAGCTCCTTCACCAGGCCGACCAGCGGCACCATGATCTCGGGAACGACCAGCGCGCCGGCTTTCTTGCCGGCCTCGACGGCTGCCTCGAAAATGGCGCGCGCCTGCATCTCGGCAATCTCGGGATAGGAGACGGCGAGGCGGCAGCCGCGATGGCCGAGCATCGGGTTGAACTCGTGCAGGGCTTCGGTGCGCTGCCTGAGCTTGTCGAGCGAGACGTTCATGGCGGCGGCGACCTCCGCCACCTCCGCTTCCGTCTTGGGCAGGAATTCGTGCAGCGGCGGATCGAGCAGCCGGATCGTCACCGGCAGGCCGGCCATGATCTCGAACAGTTCGAGGAAATCCGAGCGCTGCATCGGCAACAGCTTGGCAAGCGCGGTGCGGCGGTCCTTCTCGGTATCGGCCAGGATCATCTCGCGCATGGCGACGATACGCTCGCCGTCGAAGAACATGTGCTCGGTGCGGCAGAGGCCGATGCCTTCGGCGCCGAAGGAGCGCGCCATGCGCGCATCGAGCGGCGTCTCGGCATTGGTGCGCACCTTCATGCGGCGCACCGCATCGGCCCATTCCATGATGGCGGCGAAATCGCCCGACAGTTCCGGCTGCAGCATCGACACGGCGCCCTTCAGCACCTGGCCGTTGCTACCATCGATGGTGATGATGTCGCCCTTGCGGAAGGTCTGGCCCATCGACATCAGCGTGCCGGCCTTGTAGTCGACACGCAGCGAGCCGGCGCCCGAAACGCAAGGCTTGCCCATGCCGCGCGCGACCACGGCGGCGTGGCTGGTCATGCCGCCGCGCGTGGTCAGGATGCCTTCTGAAGCATGCATGCCGTGAATGTCTTCGGGGCTGGTTTCGATGCGCACCAGGATTGCCTTGCGACCTTGCGTCTTCAGATCCTCGGCATCGGCGGACGAGAAGACGATCTCGCCGGTCGCGGCGCCCGGAGAAGCCGGCAGGCCGACGCCGATGACATCGCGCGCGGCCTTGGGGTCGATGGTAGGATGCAACAGCTGATCGAGCGAGGCGGGATCGATGCGGGCGACCGCCTCCTCCGTCGTGATCAGCTTGTCGCGCGCCATTTCGACGGCAATCTTCAGCGCCGCCTTGGCGGTGCGCTTGCCGGAACGCGTCTGCAGCATCCACAATTTGCCGCGCTCGATGGTGAATTCGAGATCCTGCATGTCGCGGTAGTGCTGTTCCAGGCGGTCGGAGATGTCGACGAAGGACCGGAACGCGTCCGGCATCAGTTTCTGCAGCGACGGCTTGTCGGAGCCGGCGGCGATGCGCGCCGCCTCGGTGATGTTTTGCGGCGTGCGGATGCCGGCCACGACATCCTCGCCCTGCGCGTTCACCAGGAATTCGCCATAGAGCATCTTTTCGCCGGTCGAGGGGTTGCGCGTGAAGGCGACGCCGGTGGCCGACGTCTCGCCCATGTTGCCGAATACCATGGCCTGGACATTGACCGCCGTGCCCCAGCTTTCCGGGATGTCGTGCAGGCGCCGGTAGGTGATGGCGCGGTTGTTCATCCAGCTGGAAAACACCGCGCCGATCGCCCCCCACAGCTGCTCGTGCGGGTCCTGCGGAAACGGCTTGTCGAGTTCCTCCTCGACCTTGGCCTTGTAAAGGGCGATGACGCTCTGCCATTCCTGCGCTGTCAGTTCGGTGTCGAGCTCGTGGCCGAGGCTCGCCTTCTGGTCCTCCAGGATTTCCTCGAACACTTCGTGGTCGAGACCCATGACGACATCGGAATACATCTGAATGAAGCGGCGGTAGCTGTCATAGGCAAAGCGGGCATCGCCGGAATCGGCTGCCAACGCCTCGACCGTCTCGTCATTGAGGCCGAGATTGAGCACGGTGTCCATCATGCCCGGCATCGAGGCCCTGGCCCCGGAGCGGACCGAGACCAGAAGCAGCTTCGACGGATCGCCGAAACGGCGCCCCGTCAGCTGCCCGATATGGTCCAGCGCCTTGACGACATCGGCCTGCAACGCGGCCGGATAGCTGTTGCCGTTGGCGTAATAGGCGTTGCAGACTTCGGTGGTGAGGGTGAAGCCCGGCGGCACGGGCAGGCCAAGACTGCACATCTCGGCCAGATTGGCGCCTTTGCCGCCGAGAAGGTTGCGGTCGCCCGCACGTCCCTCCGCGGCGCCATCGCCGAAGGTGTAGACCCATTTGGTCATGCTCGCCCTCCAAGTCCTCGGAAGATAGAACACCGGGGCCAAGACCCGGTTCCCCCGCGTTCCGACCCGAGCGTTATTATGCTGCAGTGCGAAAGGCAAGGTGTGGCAGCGAAGCCCGGCGACTACAATCGATTAAGCAAAAGCTGCGTCGAAAAGACTTGCCGGATCGCTGCCCAGGATATAGAACATATAGGGAACAAGTTGGGAGCAGCGTGATGAAACTCAACGGAAAACTCGACTATCTCGAACTGCCCGCGACCGGCGCGACGCTGGACAGCGTCAAGGCTTTCTACAGCGCCGCCTTCTCGTGGTCGTTCACCGATTACGGGCCGACCTATTCGGCCTTCGGCGAAGGGCTCGATGGCGGCTTCCAGGCCGATGCAGCGGAGGCGCCGGCGAAACCATTGCCGGTGCTCTATTCGCAGGATCTGGAAGCAACCCTCGACGTTGTCGAAAGCGCCGGCGGCACGATCGTCAAGCCGATATTCTCGTTCCCGGGCGGCAGGCGGTTCCATTTCACCGATCCCGCCGGCAACGAGTTGGCGGTCTGGGGCGAATAGCGCTTCCCCGCGCGAAGCGGTGGGTCAGTTTTGCATAGTGGCCAACTCGGCATTGAGCTTTCGTGCCGCTCGTCCTATAAGGCCGCGCGCAACGGGCAAAGCTCGTTTGCTGGGGCGTCGCCAAGTGGTAAGGCATCGGTTTTTGGTACCGACATTCCCAGGTTCGAATCCTGGCGCCCCAGCCAAATCACATGCCTTTGGAATCAATGATTTACCGACCTTATCGATGGCTCCCGTCAGGAGCTATCTGACTCCCACGCGACCCCGACTCCGTTGAGAGAGCCGGGGCCGTGCGGAGAGGATCAGTAATCGTTGTCGTCCTGGATGACGACGGGATGATGCCGATGATGTCGATAATAGCGATGATGGCTGCGCTCGATCGAGCCGGTCACGATGACCGTATCCCGGCGATGATGTCTGCGGCCGTGGTCGTAGAAGGCAACCGTGCCGTGTCTGCGGTGATGAAGGCGTTGACCCTGGTCATTGATGACCTTTACGCTCCTGTGATGATGTCGATGGTGGGTCGTGATGACCACGTCAGCTTCGGCTGCCGGAGCTATCGTCGGCATGGCAATGAACAGCGCCAAGGCGCTCACGATCATTGTTTTCATTGTAATATCTCCACCTGCTAATTATCCCTTCGCGGGGATAACCGCGTCCCATCCCTTTGGTTCCGAGTAGCGTCGTCGGTCCACGGGCGCGATCAGTGACGGCTGCTCCCGTGCAACACGGCGTATCGAAAGAAGAAGTTGCGACAGCAGCTCCTGTTGGCAACTTCTGGTAAAGGCGCTCTTTCAAGCCGACCACCAGGGTTACGCCACTCGACAAAGGAGCGCTGCACAGGACCCTTCTATGTCGTCGCGTTCGATCTCCTGATCTGTGACGGGAAACACCCGTCTTGCGAGGAAGACCGTCGGCACAATTTGTGAGATTTACGAGACCAATCAGGCCATCTTAGATCGCCTAAGTCGGGCCGTCTCAGATCCCGTAAGAAAGTGCAAGGTAAACCACCGGCGCCAAGATCAGCAGAACCGCGATTCCGATAACCACTGCGATTGCCAGGCGCTCTGTTCGCCTGACAAGCTCAGCGACCTTGTCGTCGTCAGCCGATGGTATGAGGTCAAGAACGGAAGAAACCTCCGCAGGACTGTCGTTGTCGTTTGCGGGTCGGGTTGCGCCGTCACGCACAGATCTCTGGACAAAGGTCACTGTTAGCCTCGCTATTGAAACGCACGCCGTTGGCGGTATCACGACAATCGGGTGCCCGCTAACCTCTCAGGAATGGCGGGCACCCGATTGACCACCGATGAAGGGACTCATGCTCGGCAGCCCGGTTCCAATGTATCGGGAGGGCATAGGTTGCCCGCCTTCAGGCCTATGGCTCCGACGTCAGGACTTCAGTCATACCCTGTTCGGACCTTGGTCTGGCAATCGACGAAGCGATGGCCGCCATTTTGTTTCGATGCAGAAAATGCGGGAACATTAGTAGGCTCTTACGAGTTCACTCCCAGCAACTAGTTCGGGAGAGATACGGTGAACAACATAATCTGGCTCATCGGAGCAGTCGTTATCGTGATTGCGATACTGAGCTTCCTGGGCTTCCGATAAACGTGGCAGCTGAATTGCGGTCGGAGCCTATTGCCATCTGCGCCTTGTAGGCATCGCTTTCGCGTTAGCCGGGCGCTTTGCATGTGGGCTTTGGCGTTCGCTCTCAGGTGGCGCTTAAATTCCTTCTCTTCGAACCTTACAGAATGCGCGTCGCAAGCAGGTCGCAAGGGCGACGGTCCTATTGCAACAGTCGGATCGACGCCATCGCCGACGAAATCAACAAAGCATGCTGCGTCAGCTCGCCTCGCGCATCGCCTCGGCGGCCTGCAGATCGACCGAGACCAGTTGGCTGACGCCCTGCTCGGCCATGGTCACGCCGAACAGGCGGTTCATGCGCGCCATCGTGATCGGGTTGTGGGTGATGATGACGAAGCGCGTCTCGGTGGTCGCGGCCATTTCGTCCATAAGGTTGCAGAAGCGTTCGACATTGTGATCGTCGAGCGGCGCGTCGACTTCGTCGAGCACGCAGATCGGCGCCGGATTGGTCAGGAACACGGCAAAGATCAGCGACATCGCCGTCAGCGCCTGCTCGCCGCCGGACAGCAGCGTCATGGTCTGCGGCTTCTTGCCGGGCGGACGTGCCAGGATTTCGAGCCCGGCTTCGAGCGGGTCGTCGGATTCGATCAGCTGCAGTTCGGCCGTGCCGCCACCGAACAGATGCGAGAACAGCCGCTGGAAATGGCCGTTGACCACCTCGAAAGCGGCAAGCAGCCGTTCGCGGCCTTCGCGGTTCAGGCTCTGGATCGCTTGCCTGAGCTTGCGGATCGCCTCGATGATGTCCTCGCGCTCGGAGACGATGGTCTCCAGCCGGTCCGACAATTCCTTCTGCTCTTCCTCGGCGCGCAGATTGACGGCGCCGAGCCGCTCGCGCTCAACCTTCAGCCGGTCGAGCTGGCGCTCGATGTCGGCCATTTCCGGCATCGGGCTGTCGGCTTCCAGGCCGGTATGGCGGATGACCAAATGCGGCGGCGTGTTCAGCGTTTCCTGGATGCGCGCCTCGACCTCGAGCCGGCGCTCGTCGGCGGCGGTCAATCGCTCTTCGGCGCGGACGCGGGTTTCGCGGGAATCGGCCAGCGACTGGATCGCCGCGGTGGCGGCCTTGTCCAGCTCGCCCTGCTTGGTCTCGGCCTCCTGCAAGCGGTCGGCGGCCGCCTTGCGCAAGGTCTCTGCCTCGGTCAGCTGCGACAGCAGCGCGCGGCGCCTGGCGTCGATCTCGTCGGGGGCGTCG